>PWYF01000142.1 GCA_003567955.1 Thiotrichales bacterium | reverse complement strand
GGCCTGGGCAAAGGTGCGCTCGGCCTCGCCATCGAAGCTCCAGTCGAAGCCGCCGGTTTCAAGCACGCGGCGGGGGCTGCTGTGGGTATAGGGGCCACCGATGGCGGTGATCACATGGGGCCAGCGTTGTTTGATGGCGTGGCCGATCTGGTGGGAGGCCTCGGCCTCGTAGTTCAGGGCGCTGACGCCGACCAGATCATACTGGCCGATGTCGGTGGTTTTGACGAGATCCGCGGGAGTGTCTTCATGCAGGCGCAGGTCGAGTATATCGACCTGTATGTCCTGAATGTTTTCGCGCAGGTACGCAGCAAGGTAGAGCAAGCCCAGCGGCGGCTGGCAAATCGTGATAACGCTCGGCTGATAGGGCTTGATCAGAAGTATGCGGACCATGGGTGCTCTCCCCGGGGCGGCTGCAGCCGGCAGAGGTTGCCGGTAACCCCTCATGCAGCTTGTGAAGCTAGCACTGGAACGGGTTTTGGTCAAATTATGAATACTTCAGACAGAGGTGGTTTATCACATGCCAGCGGGTGCCGGTTTACCGGTTGCATGCGGATATTTTTGATCCAGGTCAGGTTGGATTGCTATACGGCTTCAACAGGACGATGTGGCTGTGTATCTTGAATAAAGGGTATCCGTAGCGAGTGCGTGCAAGGAGATTTTTTATGTACCAACGCGTTGTGATTGCGACAGACCTTTCTGCCACCACGGCCCCGCTGCTTGGGGCCATCCCCGATCTGTACCGGCTTGGCACGCGGGAGGTGACGCTGGTGTGTGTGCTGGAGCCCGGGATTTTCAAGCGCAAGGACAGTGAGCGGCGCGCGGATTACGAACGTCGCCTGGGACAGCTGGCGGACCGGTTGAGAGGGGAGGGGCTGGAAGTCCATACCGAGGTGGCCGAAGGCTTTTCGGTACAGCAGATTTTGTCAGTGGCAAAACAGCGCAATGCCGGACTGGTGCTGGTGGGCTCGCGCGGCTACAGTATGCTGCACGATGTGTTCGTGGGCAGTACGCTCACGGGATTGCTGCAAAATGCTGAATTGCCGGTACTGGTCAAGCACCTGGCTGCCGATGGCGAAGGTAACGAGACCGGTGAGCCGGGTCGTCTGCTGCGCTCCGTGGTCATGGCCACCGATCTCAGCGTGGCCGCAAGCGCGGCGGAGGAGGCCGTGCTCGGGCTGGCACCGTATGCCGCACGTGTGATGCTGCTTTCGGTGATGGAACAGCAGGGTGAGGATAGCGGTGATGCCGAAGCGTTGCGCCAGCGCCTGGAAGCGCTGGCAGAGCAATGCCGCAAGGCCGGTGCCGCCGAAGTGGATGTGCGTCTGACCGAAGGGCATCCGGCCTCGGCGGTGATCCGTGATGTGGCCCATGAGCGTGATGCCAGCCTGGTGATTGTCGGCAAGCACGGCTACCAGGGTTTTCGCAATAATGTCATGGGGCGTACGACGTCGAAGCTCGCGCGGGAATCCGAGCGCCATGTGCTGATGGTGCCCGCTCGCAAACCGGGGGTGCGCTGAGATTTCTCAGCGGCCCTTCCAGACCGGTTCGCGTTTTTCCAGAAAGGCGGTAATGCCTTCTTTGGCGTCTTCAGTCTGAAGCGTTTTCTGCAGCATCTGCATCAGATAGGGCACGGCTGCGTCGAATTCCATCAGTTCCTGTTCATACAGGGCCTGCAGGCCGAGACGCATGGTGGCCGGGGCCAGGCTGGCCAGCTCGTTGACCAGTTCGTCGACCCGGGCATCGAGCTGGTCGGCCGCGACAGCTTCGTTGATCAGGCCGTAACCCTGCGCCGTCGCGGCATCGATCTTGCTGCCGCGCATGATGAAATCCATCCCGGCGCGGCGCGGCATGACGCGGAACAGGCCGGCCATCACCATATAGGGCCAGATGCCGCGCTTGATTTCCGGGGCGCTGAACCAGGCCTGATCGGAAGCGATCACATGAGTGGCGTTGCATACCAGCAGTAATGCGCCGGCCAGCACCGGGCCCTGGGCCTTGACCACCACCGGCTTGCACAACTTGCGCAGGCGAATGCTCATGTCGTGGAGTTCGCCGCGTTTTGGTACCGTGCTGGTGGTTTCCGGGGCATTGCCGCCCATGCTGGCGAGGTCGGCCCCGGCGCAGAAAATATCACCTTCGGCGGCAATCACGACCACGCGGATCTCCGGGTCTTCGGCGGCGGTATCCAGGCAATAGATGATTTCATTGGTCATTGCCGGGTTGATCGCATTCTTGCGCTCGGGCCGCGCCAGCGTCAGGGTCATGACATGATCGGCCAGGTCCACGCGAATGGCCTCGAAGACCAGTGAATCCAGTTCGGCACGGGTTTTTTCTGACATGGGGCGTTCCTCGTGATGATGACAATGGCCGCAATTCATAGCACAGGGGGGCAGACAAGGTGAAATCCACGCAAGCGGGGCCACCGGTCGCCCGACAGCAAAGCCATGTCACGACCTGTCACGGTCATCGCCGTGAAGACCCCTGGGCCTGGCTGCGCGACGAAAACTGGCAGCAGGCCATGCTGGAGCCGGAGCGGCTCAAGGCAGACATCCGCGCCTGCCTGGAAGCCGAGAATGCCTGGACGGAACAGCAACTGGCACCGGTAGCCTCATTGCGCAAGCGCCTGGTCAGGGAGTTGCGCGGCCGGCTGCGCGAGGATGACAGCTCGGTGCCATTGCCCGATGGCCCCTGGGCCTATTACCAGCGCTATCGCGAGGGCGGACAGCACCCGTTATTGTGCCGGCAGCCGGTCAACGGTGGTGAGGAGGAAGTCCTGATAGACGGCGATGCCGAAGCCCAGGGGCTTGCATCATTTCATCTGGGGGCGGCGGCGCACAGCCCCGATCATCGTTATGTGGCCTGGGCCGTGGATACCACGGGCGCGGAATCCTGGCTGATTCGTATTCGTGACCTGCACAGTGGTGAGGATTTGCCGGATGTGCTGGAGCAGGCACGGGGTGATATGGAATGGGCGGCTGACAGCCACACCCTGTTCTATACCTGGCATGATGAATCGCATCGTCCGCGCCGGGTCTACCGGCATCAGCTGGCTACGGCGCAGGCCGCGGATACGCTGGTGTACGAGGAGCCGGACCCGGGGTTTTTCGTGGGCGTGGACAGCACACCGTCGCGTCGCTATCTGGTGATAGAAAGCCACGATCACACGACTTCGGAAGTCCGGCTGATTGATGCCGGCAGGCCGACGGCCGAGCCGCAACTGGTGATGCCGCGGCAGCGCGATGTGGAATACGAAATTGCCGATCACGGCGAGGGCTGGATCGTGCATACCAATGCCGGCGACGCCGAGGACTATCGCATTGTTTACGCCCCCTCGATGCCGCTGGACCCTTCACAGTGGCGGGATATTGTGCCTCACCGGCCGGGCCGGCTGATCCAGGGCATGCTGGTGTTTCGTGACTGGCTGGTCTGGCAGGTGCTGGAGGACGCAGAGCCACGGCTGTATGTCCGGGCCTTCAGTGATGGCCAGACCCATGAAGTCGCTTTTGAAGATGTCTGTCATGATATTGGCATCGCGCCCGGTTTTGAGTACGCCACCGACACCTTGCGCCTGGCCCGCAGCAGCTTCACCACGCCCCACCGGGTTTATGACTACGACATGCGTTCGCGTGAACTGAACCTGCGCAAGGAGCAGCAGATTCCCAGCGGGCATGACCCGGACAATTACATTGCCCGACGGGTCTTCGCCACCGCCTCTGACGGCGAGCCGGTGCCGGTATCGCTTTTTTATCATCGCAGTACACAGCCCGGGCCTGATACGCCGTTGTTACTCAATGGCTATGGCGCCTACGGCATCAGCGATCTGCCGGGCTTTTCACCGCACCGCCTGAGTCTGGTGGATCGTGGTTTTGTCTATGCCATTGCCCATGTGCGGGGCGGGCAGGAGCGCGGTTATCGCTGGTACCGCGAAGGCAAGCTGCAACACAAGGCCAATACCTTTAGCGATTTTATTGCCTGTGCCGAACACCTGATTGATCAGGGTTATACGGGCAAGGGCAGGATTTGCGCACTGGGCGGCAGTGCCGGCGGCATGCTGGTGGGCGCGGTCATCAATCAGCGCCCGGCGCTGTTTCATGCTGCAGTGGCCGACGTGCCCTTTGTCGATGTGCTCAACACCATGCTGGATCCGTCATTGCCGCTGACTCCGCCGGAATGGCCGGAATGGGGTAATCCCATTGAAGACCCGGAGGCATACCACAACATCCTGTCCTGGTCGCCGTATGACAATGTGCAGCCACAGCAATATCCCCATCTGCTGGTCACCGCCGGGGTCTCTGATCCGCGGGTCACCTACTGGGAGCCGGCCAAGTGGGTGGCAAAATTGCGCGCCACCGCGCCGGGAGAGCGGCAGTTGTTGTTGTATACCGATATGCGGGCCGGTCACGGTGGCCCGGGCGGGCGTTTTGATTTCCTTGAGGAAGTCGCGCTGCGCTATGCCTTTATCCTGATGGTGTACGGGTTGAGCGATGTCGAAAATCAAACTTGATTTGCATCCCGTGTTCAATCGCGGTGCGCTGATTGATGCCGAGCTCGAGCGCGTCATGGACGAGGCTGAGCAAAAGCGCATCAAGACCGTGGAGATTATCCCAGGCAAGGGCAGCGGTCAGCTGAAAAAACGGGTATTGAAGTTTCTTGAGCGCAAGGATATCAAGGCCCGTTATCACCGCATCGACAAGGACGCCAGCAACCACGGCCGGATTTTTGTCTATTTCCGGTTCTGAGTCCGGCGTCTGGCTTCCAGTACGTGTGGCAGCCGGGAAAGCCGGTTCAGTACCCGGCTGAGCTGTTCCAGGTCACGGATTTCGGCGGTCATGTCCATACGTGCGATCCGGGTGTCGGGATCGGTACGGGTGTTGACGGCCAGCACGTTGAGTCCCTCGCTGCTCATCAGGTGGGTGATGTCGCGCAACAATCCGGCCCGGTCATTGGCCTCGATATAGACATCCACCGGAAACCGGTGTGCCGGGCCCGCCCCCCATTGCGCCTCAACGACGCGCTCCGGCGTCTGCCGGGCAAGTCGCAGCAGGTTGCGGCAATCACTGCGATGGATTGAAACGCCGCGATTGAGTGTGATGTAACCGGCAATCTCATCCGGCGGCGCCGGGCTGCAGCAGCGCGCCAGGTTGGTCGCCAGGTTGCCGACGCCCTGTATGCTGATGGCATCGCTCGTGCTGGTGCGTTGTCGGCTCCGCGCCGGGCCGGCAGGCACGCGGGGCTGACTGCCCGGCAATCGGTGAAGCCGGGCCAGGCGGGTGCTGATCTGGCCCGTCGTGATATCGCCGCTGCCGATGGCTGCCAGGAAGTCCGCGACCCGCTCAAAACCGAATTCGGCCGAGAGTTTGTCGTAGGCGGCTTCGCGGATACCGAGGCGATGGAGTTCGCGCTCCAGCAGTTCACGCCCCGAAGCCTGGTTTTTGTCATGGTCTTGCTGGCGAAACCACTGCCGAATCTTGTTGCGGGCCCGGCCGGTGGCGACATAGCCGAACTGGGTGACCAGCCAGTCGCGGCTGGGGTGGGGTTCGCGGCCGGTGAGGATTTCCACCTGGTCGCCGTTACCCAGCACATGGGTCAGGGGCACCATGCGGCCGTTGACCCGGGCTCCGCGACAGCGGTGACCCACGTCGGTATGAATGGCGTAGGCGAAATCCAGCACCGTGGCGCCACGCGGGAAGGCAAGAATATGCCCGCGCGGAGTCAGTGCATAGACCCGCTCCTCCCTGATCTCGGCACGAAAACTTTCCAGTAATCCGCTGTCACCGTCTGCTTCGCCTTCCACCAGTCGGCGCAACCACAACAAGCGGCGTTCAAAAGCGTCATCACTGCGGGCGCCTTCCTTGTAGCGCCAGTGGGCCGCCACGCCGTATTCAGCCTGTTCGTGCATTTCGAAGGTGCGGATCTGGACTTCCAGCGGGCGGCCACGCGGGCCGGTGACGGCCGTATGCAGGGACTGGTAGAAATTGTCCTTGGGTGAAGCAATGTAATCGTCAAACTGCCCGGGAATGGGGCGCCAGCGACTGTGAATGGCACCCAGGGCGGCGTAGCAGGCAGGAATGTCCTTGACCAGCAGGCGCACGGCACTGACGTCATATATCCCGTTCAGTGACAGTTTTTTACGGTGGATTTTTTTCCAGATGCTGTAGAGGTGCTTGGGACGACCGGTGATGCGGGCCTCAATGCCCTGGCTGTCCAGCTGGCGATTGAGTTCGGCAATCACCGCCTCAATGTATTTCTCGCGGTCCTGCCGGCTTTCGTCCAGCCAGCGCGCAATCCGGTGATAGGCCTCCGGCTCGGTGTAGCGCAGCGATAAATCTTCCAGTTCCCATTTCAGTTGCCAGATGCCCAGCCGGTTCGCCAGCGGCGCATGTACTTCAAGGGTGGAACGGGCCAGCTGGCGTTGTTGCGATACAGGCAGGCGTCGGGCGCTGCGCAGTTGCTGCAGTCGTTGTGCCAGCACCAGCACAATCACACGTGGATCACGGACCATGGCCAGCAGCATGCGACGGAAGCGTTCGGCCTGCTCGGATGTCTGTTCGTTGCCGTCATCGGGGCTGAACTCTTCCATGAGATAAAGCTGGTCCATGCCCTGCAGGAGGGCAAGTACCGCCGGATCAAGCTCGCGCTCGCCCTGTTCGCGGCTGACAAGGCCCTGCTTCCATGCGGGATGCAATGCTGCTGCCTGTACCGCATCTTCACCGAGATGCAGCTGATCGACGATACGGGCGTTGTTCAGGCTGTCTTGCCGGCTTGCTTCGGGCAGATGCAATTGTTCGAACAACGCGGGCAGCGACAGCGCTTCACGGGCTCGGGCAGCTTTCTGAGAGTCTTGTTTCGGTGCTTTCACGCTGGTTCAGGCGCGCCAGGCGCCACGCTTTGCGGTAGAGTGCAATGTATTGTGCGGGTATCATACATGGCTAATTGAAATCCGGGGTTGTTTTTGGTGCCCGGAGGCCGTTGGCAGACGATTTCAAAAGCAGGGAATAAACCGCTATTTGCCTGCCTGTCGCGGATCTTTGCGGACATTTTTCAGGAGAGGGGGAGATGATGCGTTTGCGCCTTTTGGTTGTGATGGTGGTTGGGCTGGGTGTCAGTCATCCTGCGCTGGCACAGAGTCGGTCACTGGATCTGAATGTCAATGATGACGCAGTGCGCCTGCTTTATTCTTCACCCATACAGCGTGGCCCTTTTAACGGGCTGGGTATGGATGCCGGCTTCTTGCGCAACACAGAGGAAGGCAATGTAGGCAATCTTGGCGTGCATGTCGCCGGTGATGCCGGCATGCGGAACCTGCCCACCGAGGTGGCGGTCGGCGCCAATCTGTTCTGGGCCGACCCGGATAATCTGGGCGATGAGGCCGAAACGCTGGGGCTGGGGTTGGGGCTGCGCTTTGATTCGGTGTTTGCGCAGTACAATCGCCTTGGTTTTGGCGGGCGCGCCTACTTTTCACCTAAAGTGCTGACCTTCCTCGATGGCGAGCGATATTCCGAGCTGGGCTTTCGCATCAATTATCACATCATCCGCGAGGCTCATATTTATGCCGGTTATCGTCGTATCCGCATCGGTTTTGAAGATCGCCCGACCCAGACCATGGAAAGTGGTTTCCACGGGGGGCTGAAACTGCGTTTCTAGGCGAGCGACAGCGAATTCTGCGAGGACAGTCATGGCGGGACATAGCAAGTGGGCCAACATCCAGCATCGCAAGAATGCGCAGGATGCCAAGCGTGGCAAGCTTTTCACCCGGTTGATCAGGGAGATCAACGTCGCCGCGCGAATGGGGGATCCCGATCCGGCCACCAACCCGCGCCTGCGACTGGCTGTGGACAAGGCGCTGGCGGCCAATATGCCCAAGGATCGTATTGAAAAGGCTATTCAGCGTGCCAGTGGCAGTGGTGACGGCGACCAGGTGGAGGAAGTCCGCTACGAGGGCTATGGCCCGGGCGGGGTGGCGGTCATGGTCGATACCATGACCGACAATCGAAACCGCACCGTGGCCGAGGTGCGCCATGCTTTTTCCAAATTTGGTGGCAACCTCGGTGCCGATGGTTCGGTGGCTTATCTGTTCAGCTATCAGGGCGTGATCGCCTTCCCTGCGGAGACAGACGAGGACGCCTTGATGGAGGCCGCGCTGGAGGCGGGCGCCGAGGATATTGTCAATAACGAAGATGGCTCCCGCGAGGTGCTGGTTGCGCCGGAGGATTTTCAGACCGTGCGCGATGCGATTGCCACGGCCGGTCTGACGCATGAGCAGGCTGAAGTGACCTGGCGACCGGCGACCACCGTGGCTGTGGGTGAAGACGAGGCCGACACCCTGCTCAAGCTGCTGGAGCGTCTGGAAGACCTGGATGATGTGCAAAATGTCTACACCAATGCCGAATTCCCGGAGGACGTCATCCAGGCCCTGGAGGCGCAGCAGGCGAGCTGAATATGACCGCCAGCGTCCGTATTCTGGGTATTGATCCCGGCTCACGCATTACCGGCTTCGGTGTGATTGACGTCAGTGGCTCAAAGTCAGCGCATGTCGACAGTGGTTGCATCCGCATTGGTACAGGCCTGGTGACGGATCGGCTGCGGTGTCTGCACGAGTCGCTGGCCGAGGTCATACGGGACACGGCGCCGGATGAGGTCGCCATTGAACAGGTTTTTGTCAGCCGCAATGTCGACAGTGCGCTCAAACTCGGTCAGGCCCGGGGTGTGGCAATCTGTGTGGCGGCGCTGGTGGACCTGCCGGTGGCTGAATATGCGGCCACTCAGATCAAGCAGGCCATCGTCGGTAGTGGTCGGGCTGAGAAGTCACAGGTGCAACATATGGTACGGGTGTTACTGGGGCTGGCGGGGCAGGTCCAGGCCGACGCCGGGGACGCCCTGGGTGTCGCGCTTTGTCATGCCCACATGAGAGCGACCCGTAACCGCCTGGCCAGTCTGGGCGCGGGAGAGGGACAACGATGATCGGAAGGCTGCGTGGCGAGTTGCTGGAAAAGCGCCCCCCCTGGCTGGTGGTGGATGTCAATGGTGTGGGCTATGAGCTGGAAGCCCCCATGTCCACGTTTTACGCCCTGGGTCAGCAGGGCGACCGGGTCGAGCTTTATACCCACCTGGCGGTGCGCGAGGACGCGCTGAATCTGTTCGGCTTTGCCAGCGAGACCGAGCGCTGGCTGTTTCGCAACCTGATTCGGGTCAACAAGGTGGGTGCGCGGCTGGCGCTGGGCATTCTTTCGGGCATGAGCGTGGATGGTTTTACCCGCTGTGTTAGCAGCAACGATGTGGATGCCCTGGTGAAGTTGCCCGGGGTGGGGCGCAAGACCGCCGAGCGACTGGTGGTGGAAATGCGGGATCGACTTGATGGCGTGGCGGTAGATGGTGTCACGCCCGCTCCGTCTGGCGCGGGGGGTGTGATCCGGCCCGCTTCGGCCCGGGACGAGGCCCAGGATGCTCTGCTGGCGCTGGGGTACAAGCCGGCGGAAGTCAGGCGTTTGCTTGACAGGGTGGACAGTGAAGGGCTCGACAGTGAGCAGATCATCCGGCAGGCGCTGCGGGCTGCCATGCCGGGGCAGTAATGCGATGGTGGCGGCAACGGAGGCAACACCGTGATAGAACGTGATCGTCTGGTGACGACCCAGGCTGATAGCGACGATGCCGCTGTGGATCAGGCTATTCGTCCCCGCCGGCTGCAGGATTATATCGGCCAGGCGCCGGTGCGCGAACAACTGGGTATTTTCATGGATGCGGCGCGCGCGCGGGGTGAAGCGCTGGATCATGTGCTGATTTTTGGCCCGCCGGGGCTGGGTAAAACCACCCTGGCCCATATTATTGCCCATGAGCTCGGTTCCAGCCTGCGCCAGACTTCCGGGCCGGTGCTGGAACGCCCCGGCGATCTGGCCGCCATCCTCACCAATCTTGAGCCCAATGATGTGCTGTTCGTAGACGAGATTCACCGTCTTGGCGCTGTGGTCGAGGAGGTGCTGTATCCGGCGCTGGAGGACTACCAGCTGGATATTGTGATTGGCGAGGGCCCTGCGGCCCGGTCAATCAAGCTGGATCTGCCGCCTTTCACCCTGGTGGGAGCGACCACCCGTGCGGGCTTGCTGACTTCGCCACTGCGCGATCGTTTCGGTATTGTGCAGCGACTGGAATATTACAGCACCGAGGAGCTTGAGTGCATTGTGAAGCGGGCGGCAGGGATTATGAATTTGCCGGTGGATGAAGAAGGTGCGCACGAGATTGCCTCGCGCTCACGCGGCACCCCGCGTATTGCCAACCGGTTGTTGCGCCGGGTACGGGATTTTGCCGAGGTGCGCGGCGATGGTCGGGTAAGCCGTGAAATCGCGAGCCAGGCCATGGATATGCTGGACGTGGATCGTCACGGCCTTGATGTGATGGATCGCAAGCTCCTGGGCAGCCTGGTGGAGCGGTTTGATGGCGGACCCACCGGCATTGACAGTCTGGCCGCCGCTATCGGCGAGGAACGTGGCACGATTGAGGATGTCATAGAGCCCTATCTGATCCAGCAGGGCTTTTTACAGCGCACCCCGCGCGGCCGGGTAGCGACGTCGCGTACCTGGCGGTTGCTGGGCTTGTCGCCCCCGGGCGGCAGTGACAATTTGCCGCTGTTTGATGAATGAGTGTGTCTGAGTTCACACCCGGTTCATATGCAATGAGGACAATGCCGGTATTGGCCGTGGGCGGCCAGGGAGTTTGCGTGTGAAGGAATTTGTCTGGCAGGAACGGGTCTATTATGACGACACCGATGCCGGCGGTATCGTCTATCACGCCAGCTATCTGAAGATGATGGAACATGCCCGTACCGAATGGCTGCGCGCCCTGGGGCTGGAACAGGAAGCACTGCGCCGTGACTGGCAAAGGCAATTCGTGGTGGCCGGCATGAAGATCGATTTCAGGCGCCCGGCGCGCTTTGATGATCTACTCGATGTCACCGTGGTGGTGCAGGGCACGGGCGCCGCCAGTATCGATTTTCAACAGACAGTATGTCGGGCGGGTGAGACCCTGGTGCAGGCTGATGTGCGCGTGGCCTGCCTGCACAGTGATACCCTGCGTCCCGTGCGACTGCCATCCCAACTGCGTCAGGAGATCGCCAATGGCGGCTGATACTTCAATCATGGGCCTGATACTTGGGGCCAGCTTTCTGGTCCAGCTTGTGATGCTGATTCTGGTGGCGGCCTCGGTGCTGTCCTGGTACCTGATTTTTGCCAAGCGAGCCCAGCTGAGTGGCATGCTCGGTGAGGTGCAACGTTTCGAGAAACGATTCTGGT
>PWYF01000261.1 GCA_003567955.1 Thiotrichales bacterium | reverse complement strand
TGAATGCGCGCCCATTGGGCGGTTTCTTCGTCCAGGGTGATGGTGATGTTTTTCATGACACGATTTTAGTGTTGCACGGGATTGGTGTCAAATGGGGGTGGGGTGAAGGGGTAGGAAAAGAACGGTTTACGGGTTACGGTTTACGGAAAAAAGGCTCAAGGCTCAAGGCGCAAGGGTCAAGGAGTAAGGTTCAGGGAATTGATTGGCGCTAATGGGCGGGTTGGGGGTGGTTGATTTATTGGTGCGGTTAAGAGTATGATTAATCGTATTATTTGTGCCGGAGGTCGCTGTTATGAGTCAGATTACTGCTAATGATCTCAAGACGGGTGGGGTGTCCGCCATCAAGAAGGCGCTGTCCGGCAATAGCGAGGTTGTGGTTTCAGTGCGTGGAAAACAGCGGTATGTGGTGATGGATCTGGCGCAATATCAGCACTTGCGGGAATGTGAACTTGAAGCTGCCCTGGCGGAGTCACGCGCTGATCTTGCGGCCGGACGGGTTGTGAAGGAATCACCTGAGGCTCATATTGCGCGTTTGACGGCTGATGAATGAGCTACACGCTGGTATTTACTGAAAGTTACAACCGGCGCGCGAAAAAGTGGCTGAAGAAGCACCCTGAGCTTCAGGGACAGTATCTCAAGGCGCTGCAGTTGCTGGAATCCAACCCATTTCATCCCTCACTACGCTTGCACGCATTGCAGGGCCGCCTGCAGGGATTGCATTCGGTTTCGATCAATCTTTCCTATCGCATTACTTTGGAAATGCTGGTTTCAGATCGGGAGATTGTGTTGGTCAGCATTGGGAGTCATGATGCTGTTTATCGGTAGGGAAAAAGAGTAAGGGGGTAAGGCAAAGGCGGTTTATGGTTGGGCAGACGCACTGCCGGCCGACATCTAACTGCTGACCGACTAAGCGCTTCGCGAATCGGGCGAGGATTCAGAGTTTGTCGTACGGCTCCGGTTGTGAATCGGCCACGCGGGAGAGCACCTTTTTGAACTTTGCACGAGTGCCTCGTTCTGCGCGTTGTGCAAGGTAGTCCTCAGTTGAAAGTGCAGATACTTTTTCTGCCACGGCAGTGGTGATCAAATGGTTGATCGAGGTGCCTTCTCTTTTCGCCAGTTCCCTGAGGTGCTGATGAAGGGACTCTGGAATTCGCAGGCTGATGGTGCTCATGGCAGTTCTCCAATTTTTTCCAGAAACTTTTGTGGTGAGATTATCGAAATGCCGAAGCGTTCCGCACCTCTGAAGTCTTTACTGTTGTAGGTGATGATGTATTCACATTCCGCGGCGACAGCCAACTCGAGCACCATATCATCCTTACTGTCTCTGAGGAACGGTCGCCACAGGTAGAAAATTCGCTGCTTGTGCCCAATCAGGCATAGGTAATCGATCACGCTCTCGATTTCAGACTCTGTTAGCCTCAGGTCAGATTGCTTTTGAATCAGTGTCTGTTGGTATTCAAGTACCAACGGCACTGATATGCAGGGCTGGAATGTCGGACCATCCAAGCTCTCGAGTAGCCTGAATGAAGCTCCGTTGCGAGAACGAAGGCCCGAGTATAGGACATTTGTATCGAGAACCGCCCTGATCATTTTGGTATTGTATACGATACCATGGCAAAAGAGGTTGGGTTTCTCAAGTTCTCAGTCCAGGGCGCAAGGAAAGGGCTCGGGTTTCAGGATTCAGGTTTCAGGGTTCAGGGTTCAGGAAGTACCGGTTACTGGGCGCCTTTGGGCGCTTTTTTTGTTTTGGGGTTGGAGCGCCGGCGGGAGAAGGTGAACGTATGGGGATGATCTATGTAAAATATAAGTAGGATTTACAAAATACATAAATCATGTTAGGGTAGTGCCATGATTCCTCGCGCCGCCGAATCGCTGGTCAAGGAATTCCTAAGGGGCTTCCCGATTGTCACTGTGACCGGTCCTCGCCAATCGGGCAAGACCACGCTTGCTTGCAAGGTGATGGCTGATCGACCGCACCGGTCTCTGGAGGATCCCGACGTGCGGGCACTAGCGGTGGACGACCCGCGCGGTTTTCTGTCACAGCTTCCGAATGGCGCGGTGCTCGATGAAGTACAGCGGGCACCGGATTTGTTTTCTTACCTACAGACTCATGTCGATAAAGACGGTCGCATGGGATTGTTTCTGTTGACTGGATCTCAGCAGTTTGGCTTGATGTCCGGGATCTCTCAGTCGCTGGCTGGACGCTCCGCATTCGTTGAACTGCTGCCGTTGAGTCGCAACGAGTTGGAGGCTGAGGGAGTGGCGCCAGCCGAGTTAGACAAGTGCATGTATACCGGTGGCTATCCGGCGCTTTATCACTGCCCCCTGGTGCCGCGCCAGTGGTTTCCAGCTTACGTAACCGCCTACGTGGAGCGAGATGTGCGCCGACTGCTCAATGTACAGGATCTTGATACCTTCCAGCGCTTTGTGAGACTGTGCGCTGGTCGCAGTGGGCAGTTGCTGAATCTATCGACCCTGGCCAATGATTGTGGTGTCACGCACAATACGGCCAAGGCCTGGATTTCGGTACTGGAAGCCAGCTACCTCGTTTTTCTGCTTCGCCCTCACCACGCAAGTTTTAATAAGCGGTTGATCAAGTCTCCCAAGTTGTATTTCCTGGATACGGGGCTGTTGTGCTGGTTGCTGGGTATCCAGGAACCCGGGCAATTGGAAGCACACCCGTTGCGCGGGGCGGTTTTCGAAACCTTTGTGATCTCGGAACTCAGAAAGGCATTCTTCAATCGCGGTGAGCCGCCAATGTTTTACTTCTGGCGCGATAGTAACGGCAATGAAGTTGACCTGCTGATCGAGTCCGGCGGTGGTTTGATTCCGATCGAGATCAAGTCAGGGCAAACGCTTAACCGCGATTTCTTCACTGGTCTTGAGCGATGGAACGCGCTTGCAGGGAGTATGGCTCGCAATCCAACGCTGATCTATGGCGGTGATGAAGTGCAAGAGCGCCGCGGCATTCGGGTGCTTGGTTGGCGGCAGGTGGGTTCGGTTGGCTGGGGTTGACGGGGACGCCGGGTTCAGATTACAGGTAAGAAGGAGCAAGCAAGGGAGGGGGTATTTCGGGGAGCGGTAGGCGGGGGGGCTGATGACAGAGGGCGGTGGTCGGTGGTCAGTGGTCGGTGGTCAGTGGTCAGTGGTCGGAAAGGACGGGTTCGGGGTTCCGGGAAGGGAGAAGAAAAGGTTTCAGGGTTCAGGGGAGACTGGTTTTGTTCGTTTGGTTGGTTTTGTTCGTTGAGTTCGTTGGGGGTTTTGAAGAATCTGTTACTGGGCGCTTTTCTTGGGATTAATGGCTTGCCTATCCTTGTAAATCCTCCATGTCATGGATAAAATGCAAGGATGATCGGTCGTCGGGTGATGGATGCGGTACGTCGTGGTTTGGTTGAGCAGGCTGCGGTTGCTCTGGTTGGGCCTCGGCAGGTGGGTAAGACGACGCTGGCGCTGGAGCTTGGTCAAGAGTTTGATGCGGTTTATCTGGATTTGGAGGATCGCAGGGATCGGGCCAAGCTGGAGGAGCCTGCCTTGTTTCTTGATTCCTGCAAGGACCGCCTGGTCATTCTTGATGAGATCCATCGCATGCCTGAGCTGTTTCGCGATTTACGCGGCATCATTGATCGGGGGCGTCGGGAGGGGCTGCGTACGGGACGTTTTCTGTTGCTGGGATCGGCATCGCTGGACTTGTTGCGTGAGGCAGGAGAAACCCTGGCCGGGCGTATTGCCTATGTGGGGATGGGGCCGTTCGATCTCGAAGAAGTAGGCAGCCAGACTGGTACGCTCGAGCGCTTGTGGGTGAGAGGGGGCTATCCGGACAGTTTTCTGGCTGGCGATGACGAGCAGAGTTTTCGCTGGCGCCAGGATTTCATTCGTACTTTTCTGGAGCGTGACGTCGCGTTGTTTGGTCCACGGTTGCCGGCCGAGACCCTGGAACGATTCTGGACCATGCTGGCGCACAATCAGGGTCAGTTGCTCAAGGCGGCGCAGTTAGCGCGTTCCCTGGGTGTCAGTCCGCAGACCGTCACTCGCTATATCGATTTGATGGTGGAATTGTTGCTGGTGCGAAGGTTGCCGCCGCTGACAAGTAATGTCGGCAAGCGACTGGTGAAATCACCCAAGATCTTTGTACGCGATTGTGGTCATGTCCACGCCCTGTTGGGGCTGGCGACCTTGCACGATGTTCTGGGGCATCCGATTGTCGGCGCCAGCTGGGAGGGGTTGGTGATCGAAAATCTCCTGGCCGTCGCTCCTGCAAGAACCGATGCGACTTTCTATCGAACATCAGCAGGTGCGGAAGTGGATCTGGTGCTGACCTTTGCCGGCGGCCAGTGTTGGGCGGTGGAAATCAATCGAAGCCTCTCACCCAGTCTGGAGCGCGGTTTTCATCATGCCAGGGAAGACTTGCAGCCTGACCAATCGTGGGTGGTGTATCCGGGGAACGATCGGTATCCGAAGGCAGACGGGGTGGAGGTGATCGGATTGCGAGCGTTGATGGGGGTGTTGGGTGCAAGCCAGGCTCAAGGTTCTAGGTTCAAGGCGCAAGGAAAAGAGTGGCTAAAGGGTTAAAGGGCGAAGGGTTCAGGGTTCAAGGTTCAAGGCGCAAGGTTCAAGGCGCAAGGTAGAAAGGCGAAGGGGCGAAGGGGCGAAGGGGCGAAGGGGCGAAGGGGCAAAAAGTGCGGTTTACGGTTTAGGGGTTACGGTTTGACCAGGGTAAGTGGATGATGGGTTGCGATTTGGTTGAAGTCCTGGTCTTTGGTTAGCAGGGGGATTTGGTGACGGGTGCAGAGGCTGGCGATCAGGCAGTCGATGGTGGAGCGGATGCTGATGCCTTTGCTGCGGCAATGTCGGAATATTGTTGCTGCCTGCACATAGTCTGCTTTGTCGGGCTCGGGGAGCCAGGTGAAGGCATCCAGGAGGTTCTCGATCTTTCGCGCCTGTTCGTGGCTTCGCAGGCCGAGGAGGATTTCGGTCAGCACGATGCCGCAAAGCGCGATGTCTTCATGGTCGCTGATGGCATCGCGCAGTCGGGTGGCTTGCGGGGATGGATGATCGTTGAAATGATCGATCCACACGGAGGTGTCGACGAGCATCATTCCGGTCTCGAGTCACGGTGGGCTCGGAGTTGGTCAAGGTCGCCTTCCCAGGGAACCTTGCCCTGGAGCTTGAGTAGTTCCCGGCGCTTGAGGAGCTTGACGTATTCTTCAAGGGCTGCGTTCACTGTCGCCTTTCGGGTCCTGAGTCCGCTTAGGTCCTGCGCCTGGTGGATCAATTGATCGTCTAGTTCGATGTGGGTTCGCATGGGATTGATGGCGCTTGATGTATGGGACTGGAATGGGGAGATTTTATCACATGGGAAAAGCTTGGTTAAGGGGCGAAAGGGCGAAGGGGCTAAGGGGTGTGACTATTTTTCGGTTAATGTGCCGTGGACGTATTTGTGCAGAATGCTGGCCATGAGTGTCTGGTAGGGAATGCCCTCTCTCAGTGCTCGTGCCTGGATCAATTCCAGATCCTTGCTGGAAATACGGATATTGACTCGCTTGTCTTTTTTGAAAGTGGCTTGGGCTGCTGCGCGATAGCGGGCTTTCAGTTCGTCTGACAAGACGGATTCCCATTCATCGTTTTCGTAGGATTCAAGGTATTCCTTGTCTTCATGATCGCGGATTTTGCTCATGCGGGGCCTCTTAAGTACTTTCTGGTTGCCTTTCGGCTGGGAATGGCTGACTTGAGGAAAATTTCCGTGTCTGACTCGACGAATGGGACCAGCCAGGCATAGTTGTCAATTTCTACGATGAACATCTTCTGTCTCGGATATTTCTCTGGATTCGGATGTTGAACAATATCCAATAGTCCGTCGTGCTCGATCCTCAGGACGACCCGCTCGAAGGATACGCCTCGCGCCGAAAGTAACCATTCGTTCTTGTCCTGATTCCAGGCGAATGTTTTCATTGGTTACAAATTAGCACATTGTGTGCTTTTTGTGAACAGAAAAGGTGTGAAAGACGGGGTCAAGGCACAAGACTCAAGGCACAAGAGGCGTCGGGCGAAGGGGCGGCAGGCGGGTGCCGGACACCGTAGAATCTGCTCATGTCTGGAATTCGTCGTTTGCTTTCTCGTCTGGTTTATCCGCTGGGTTCGGGCCTGGCGTTTGTGGGGTTTGGGTTGCTGGCGCAGGTGTTGCGGTGGCGGCGGGTGGGGGTGGTGTTGGTGATTTTGGGGTTTGTGTGGTTGTGGGTGTTTTCTTCGCCGGTGTTTTCGAACTGGTTGCAGTTAACGCTGGAGCGAGAGTATCGGGATGTGCCGGTGGAAATGGTGCGTCGGGCCGATGCGATCGTGGTGCTGGGCGGGGCGTTTTCGCATCAGGCCTGGCGGCCGTACCCGGGCATGAGTGGATCGGCGGACCGGTACTGGCATGGGGCTCGCTTGTTTCATGCCGGGCGGGGTGATGTCGTGATTCTGTCCGGTGGGCGCATGCCGTGGCGGGGGGCGGGCTTGACCGAGGCTGAATCCGGGGCGATGTTTTTGCGCGATCTGGGTGTGCCGGATGAGGCCATGGTGCTTGACACCGCTGCCCTGACCACCCGCGACAATGCCGTCAATATTGCGGCGTTGCTTGAGGAAAAGGGGATCGAAGATTTTTTGCTGGTGACCTCGGCGACGCACATGCGCCGCTCGCTGGGGTCTTTCCGGGTGCTGGGTTTGCGGCCGCTGCCGGTGGCGACGGATTTTCAGGCGACTCCGGAGCGGCCGCTTCGGATGGGAGATTTTTTTCCCAGCAGTCAGGCGCTGGCCGGGAGTACCCGGGCGGTGCATGAATATGTGGGGATGGTGGTTTATCGGGTTCGGGGGTGGTTTTGAAAAGATAGGTTTCAGGGTTCAGGGTTCAGGTAAGAGAGGCTCAAGGCTCAAGGCTCCAAGAATGGTGATATCGTGATATCATTCTTGGGGTTCTGGTTTGGAGGTGGTTGTTTTGGCGCAGTTTGTGGTTCGTAATCTGGATGATGAAGTCAAGGCGGCTTTGAAGCGGCGGGCTCGGGCGCATGGGTGGAGTATGGAGGAAGAGGTGCGGCGGATCTTGAGCCGGGCGGTGCATGAGCAGCCGATGGACACGACGGGTTTGGGGTCGCGGATTGCCCGGCGATTTGCCGGTATCGGGCTCGAAGAGCCGTTGCCCGAGTTGCGCGGTCAGGAGATCGAACCGCCGGCTATGGGTAAATGATCATCCTCGATACCAATGTGTTATCGGCATTGATGCAGCAGCGGCCGGAACCGTGCGTGATTGCCTGGCTCGATGCCCAGGCGGCCGAATCGATTTTCATGACCAGCATCACCCTGTTCGAGGCCCGTTTTGGGCTGGAAGCAATGGACCATGGCCGGCGCCGGACCAGGCTGGTCGAGCGTTTCGAAGCGATGCTGGCCGAAGACCTGGGTTACCGGATTCTGGCATTTGATTCCCGGGCGGCCGAACAGGCCTCGGGATTGGCTGTTGAACGGAGAGTGCGCGGACGGCCGGTGGATATTCGAGACACTTTCATTGCAGGCATTGCTATCGCGCACGGCGCCACCCTGGCAACACGCAATACCCGACATTTTGTTGACCTGCCGGTGCCGGTGATTGATCCATGGGAGTTTGAGCACAAGTGATGAATCGCAACTGGGTGTGGGTCTGGCGTTGGCTGGCTGGATTGGCCTTGGTGGTTGTGCTGGTGGGGTCGCTGGCGCCAGGGTACGTGACGGTGGTGCCGTTTGACTTGCCGGATCAGAAGCATTTTCTTGCCTACCTGGTGTTGGGCTTTCTTTTTGTGGTGGCGTTGGGGAAGGGCTGGGTCTCGGTGCTGGTTGTGGCGATCGGCCTGACGCTGATGGGATTTGCGGTGGAGTTGCTGCAGGATGTGATTCCCGGGCGGTATTTTCGGTGGGTGGATGTGCGGGCCAATGGGGTTGGTGCGGTGGTTGGGGTGTTTTTGGGGTGGAGTTTTAGGACTTGGGTTTCCAGTTTCCGGTTTCCGGGTTCCGGAAAACCCGCACCCGGTACTCGAAGTCCGGAATCCGTAAACCGTAAACCGTAAACCGTTCTCATTCCTTCATGACCAACTCTTCACTCCAGTCGGACATTGCATCCTTGTCAGGGCCAGCGGAGGTGATTCGGTAGATGGGAAAAGCGCTGATCAATTTTCGCCGGGCATTGCCGATGCTGTGGCGGGCTTCGCCGCGTTGGTCGTTGTGGTCGATGCTGGCGATGCTGTGCGAGGTCGGGTTCGGGCTGGCGGTCTTGTACGTGATCAAGCGCCTGGTCGATGCGGTGACCGGGCTGGTCGGCATCGATTCGGCAAGTGGCGATGGCTTGTTGTTTCTGGTTGGCCTTGCGGCAGTGCTGACGGCGGCCTTGCTGGCGGCTCGGTCGTTGTCGACATTGGCCCGCGAGGCCCAGGGGCTGGAGGTGGCCGATTACCTGGACCGGCGCATTCACGGCACCGCGCTGGATGCCGATCTGGCCTTTTATGAAAGTCCACGCTACTTCGATACCTTGCGCCGGGCACGTCAGTACGGTCGCCAGCGGCCCATGCAGTTGACCGCCAACCTGGTTGGCTTTGCGCGCAATGGGTTGATGATGATCGGCATCTGCGTGCTGTTGCTGTCGATCAACTGGATGCTGTTGCCGCTGTTGATCGTGATGATCGTGCCGGCGTTGCTGGTGCGAATGTATTTCACCCGGTTCATGTACGAGTGGCAGCGCGAGCGCACCCAGCTTGATCGTCGCTCCGGTTACCTGGACTGGCTGGTGACCTCCGACACCACCGCCAAGGAAATGCGCCTGGGTGGTCTGGGGCGGTATTTCTCCGATCGGTTCCGGCGCATTCGCGGGCGCATTCGCCGCGAGCAGCTTCGCATTGGTCGACTGCGCACGGTATCGGAGTTGCTGGTGGCGCTGATCGGCTCGGCGGCATTTTTCGGGGCGCTGGCGTTTCTGACCGTACAGACTGCCCGGGGCAATACTTCAGTCGGCGATCTGGCGATGTTTCTGCTGATCTTTCAGCGGGCCCAGTCGCTGGGCCAGGAGACTGTGCGCCAGGTGTCCTCTTTGTATGAAGATCACTTGTACCTGGGCTTTCTGTTTGATTTCCTGTCCATCGAGCCGCGGGTGCAATCACCGGATGAACCTGAGCCCGTGCCGGATTCGCCGGCAACCGGGATTCGTTTTGAAGGCGTCGGGTTTCGCTATCGTGACGGGTCGCCAGAAGTGTTGTCGGATATCGATCTGGAAATGCCGCCGGGACGAATCACGGCGCTGGTCGGGGCCAATGGCTCGGGCAAGACGTCGCTGGTCAAGTTGTTGTGCAGGCTTTACGACCCGACTGCGGGGCGAATCACGTTCGATGGCATTGATATTCGCCATTTCGATCTGAACGAATACCGTCGCTGTTTCGGGGTGCTGTTTCAGGACTTCGGTCGTTTCGCCGATACCGTGGCCGAGAATATTCGTTTTGGTGATCTGCGATTGGATGGCAATGATCCGGCCTTGCAAGAGGCGGCTCAAAGTGCCGGTGCTGCGGAGTTCATCGAGCGTCTGCGCAACGGATATGAAACCCGCCTGACGCGCATGTTCGACGAAGGCGAGCAGGTCAGTGTGGGCCAGTGGCAGCGTATCGCCCTGGCCCGGGCGCTGGTCAGCCCGTCGCAATACCTGGTGCTGGACGAGCCTTCCAGTTCACTGGACCCGCAGGCCGAGTTCGAGTTGTTTCGGGATTGCCGCCAGATTCTTGGCCATCGTGGTGCACTTCTGATCAGTCACCGTCTGTCCACGGTCCGCCTGGCCGATTGCATTCATGTGCTCGACAACGGCCGCCTGGTCGAGTCCGGCTCACACGAGGAATTGATGGACAAGGGCGGGGTGTATGAGCGGTTGTTCTGTCGGCAGGCGGGGGGGTATCTGGAGGTGAAAGGTGAAAGGTGAAAGGTGAAGGGGCGAAAAAGAGCGGTTTACGGGTTACGGGTTACGGAAAAAAGGCTCAAGGCGCAAGGTTCAAGGTGCAAGGAAAAAACGGTTTCCGGTTTCCGGGTTCCGGGAAAAGGTTCAAGGCGGAAAGGCGAAGGGTTCAGGGTTCAGGGATTATGTGAGGCGCTTTGGCGCCTTTTTTTGTTTTAGGGACGAAGCCGGTTTGCAGGCCGAAGATGCTGACGATTTGGTTGAGGGTTTCTAGGGTGGGGTTGGCTTTTCCGGTTTCGATTTGACGCAGGGTCTGGACGCTGATGCCGCGGTGGCGGGCGAATTCGGGTTGGGTCAGGCCGCTGATGTGGCGCATGCGGCGGACGGCTGTGGCGATGTCGATTTGTCCCGACGCCAGTTCGGCGTGTAGTTGTTGAAGCGCTTGCCGAGCCTGGTTGCGATCCGGTGGAGGAGGGTTGCGGGGCATGGCGATCAGTTCAAGCGGGCCAGGGATTGGGCCTGGTGGTCGATTGATTGAGTGCAGGCGGTGATGATTTCTGTGTCCACGCCGGCATCCTGTGCAAGTTTCGGCAGGTTTTCCACGGTTTGGACGAAGTGTCGAAGCTTACTGCGCAAGGTGTCGGCTTCTGTGTCCGGCAAATCCAGGGCGGGCAGGATGTCAGCCCAATTGCGGGTGATGCGGCCGTTACGGTCGACCCAGTGCAGGGATCGGGGAATCAGGTCAGGGTCGCGAAACATGGGCGCAAAATCGAATAATGGCGTCAGGCGGATGGATCCGTCCAGGCGCCGTTGAACGGCGTGGTTGCGGGCATGGTTGTCGGTATTGCGCAGGGCCTGGTTGAGTATGTCCCGGCGCAGGAACTCGAGGGTGTCGATTTGTGGATGTGTTGAGTGGGCTCGCAATGCCCTCAGTAAGTGATTCAGTGTGGTCGGGCGCCCGAAGCCCTGCAGTCCGGCCAGGCTGGCCAGGCTTTCCTGGGCCAGTCGATCAACCCCTGAATCATGGACCTTTCGGTCGAAGCGCGCCAGTTTGAGCCATGGTCCGGCCCGCTCGATTTTGTCGATGGCATGAACATCAAGCCCGCAAGCGGCGGCAACACGCAGGTAGGCGGCTTCGTTTGCCAGGATCATTTGGTCGTCCCGGCTGCGACCGCGTGGTCCCTTGATCAGCCAATGCGACCGGGCCTGGTGGTCAGGCAGGGACAGGTCGGGGTAGAGCAGACCGTTTTCAGCGCCGGCCAGCAGCAGCGGAACGGCCAATCCGTCATGGTCGTTGAGGTTGAGCAGCCCGGTCAGGAGCTTGCGGCCCGGACCCTGCGGGACCAGGTCGTAGAGAAAGGCCGGCATTCGGG
>PWYF01000045.1 GCA_003567955.1 Thiotrichales bacterium | reverse complement strand
TCAGGAATAATGAATAGTATTAAAAGCTTGAGAGTGAAAATTTAAAGGTAAAGATAAAGAAATCAAGGAGTTAAATTAGCCAAGACTCCGGACATTTTGAATCCTGGTATTTGTCTGTAAACAAAAACGTTGCCAGAGAACTTATGACTGACATGTTAAAAAATTAATGGAGGAATTAGAATATGACTGAAGACAGACCACTTGCGCCCCTGCACAACAGGGTCTACGGCGAAACAGTCTACTGGATCACTTTTGTCTCTTGCCTGATATGTTTTGTGGGTCCCATGTTTTCCATGATCTGGCCGGATAATAACGCCATGAATCCATATTTTACCTACGCCATGGTTTTTGAAGGCATTACCGGATCGGAAATATGGATAGCCCTTTACGGGGACTGGCCATGGTTTCACAGTGTGTGGTGGAATAATTTCTTTACCGGGGACGGGTTCACCATGTTCGGGGTAGCCCTGGGAACCACGGTGGCCATATGGGCCCTGATTCCCACCGTGTTTGTATTTGCCAGAAACAAGCAGCCCCAGTATGTGATTTTCAGCCTCATAGTGATCTTTATGGTAATATTTGCCGCATCCGGGATTGTGAGGGTCGGTTGATGAAAAGTCCTTTTCCCGGACAGGAGATCACTGCCTGTCCGGGTCAGGGCGTTCGCTATGGAAACAGTAAACACAGAGGCACTTTGTTTACATCTGGAACAAAAGAAGATATTGAATTTGATCCAAACAGGTGCTTATGTTCGGTTATTCCAGTATGTGAATTAATTGTCCCCGCGGGATCCTTCCCGCGGGGGTTCCTGCCTTAACGTCAGTCCCAGCGCGCAGAGCGCGCTGTTTAAGGAGATTATCCATGTCTAAGATCAAAAGAATTTTGCTGCCGGTTGCTTTTTCCGAAAACGACCTCCTGGCAGCGGAATACGCCCAGGATATTGCCAAATGCTCCGGGGCTGAAATAGTCCTGCTGCACATTACCAGGCCCTCTGATTTTCTCGGCGAGGATATCCTGCAGACTCTGCACAAGGATTACGTTAGCTATGAAAAGGAAGCCGCGGACAATCTCATGGACGCCTTTATCAAAAAGTCCCTGGAGGGGGCCCGGGTCACCGGCAAAGAGGTAATCAAGGGCAACCCCTCGGACGAGATCCTGAGATACGCCCTGCACAACGATATACAGATGATCGTTATCGCCACTCACTGCCGCAGAGGGCTGGAGACCATGTTTGTGGGCTCGGTGGCTGAAAGGGTGATCAAGAAGGCCTCCTGCCCGGTTCTGGCCGTGCATCCTCCATGCAGGCTGGAGTAGAATATCCGGCCGGCCCTGTTCATGCGCCTGGGCAGAGAATACATTAAACAGAAAGCTGACTTGATTGTCTCCACCGCAGGGCCGGAGGTCCTGCGGTGGAGTTTTGGATGTTCAGGATTGATGAGAGTTGCTTGAAGGCTGGTTAATTACACAGCGCAACCTGAGTAAAGAGATATTTATGTTTGATAGAAAGCGACATCTTTTCCTGACCCTGTGGCTTATGGTCATCATCGGGGCAAATTTTATGGAGATGATCAGACAGTTTTATTTCCGGGAGATGTTTCTGGAAACTTATCCCCAGGCGCCTGAGTGGGTCTTTGTGAGCATTGGTCTGCTGGCCGGGGTTAATGTCGCTCTGGGCATAGCTCTTTTTTTGTGGAAGAAATGGGCTTTCTGGGGTTTTTTGCTTTCCAGCCTGGGGGTCACACTGCTCTACCTTAAGGCCGGGGCCGGGATTCAGACTCTGCTTGGGTTGACAGTGGTGGCAGTACTGTACTTCGCGCTGCGTCTGGGCGGGGAAAATAAAGGCTGGTATCAGCTTGACTGAAGAGTAAGTCACCGCATCTTCTTTTCTGGCATGTTTGACATGCCCGGATATCTGTTTAATAGAAAAATTGAAGACCGACAATGTGCCAGATGGAACAAAGATAATTCCAGGAACGTATTGGCGTCTTGAAAAGGGTTGCAATTTTTCTGAAATGTGAGTAGATAGCTAGTTGTTTCTTTGCTCAATACAAAAGATCTTTTTTTCTAACAAGACTCTTATAAATATAGCTCTGACCTAGCTTCAGCCTGGCCTAAATTATCAATTCGCCGGGTAAGCCCGGTTAAAGGGGGCAATATTTTTTTGTTTTTTTGCCAAATAAAATGTTGCAAGTCGGAAAATATGTATATATTATCATGTTCATAAATTCACAAGGCAATTGACGCATAACGAAACTAATAGAAACAATTTAAGGAGGTTTGACAATGTCCAAACTGTTGCCCCCTCATGGAGGGAAAGGCTTGATCGAATGTCTTCTGGAAGGAGCTGAAAGAGACGCTGAGCTGAAAAAGGCTCAGGGTCTGAAAAAAGTTGAGATCAGCCGCGGTGAGCGCGGAGACCTGATCATGATCGGCACAGGAGGCTTCAGCCCCCTGACCGGCTTCATGACCAAGGAGGACTGGAAAGGCGTATGTGAGAATTTTCTCCTGG
>PWYF01000124.1 GCA_003567955.1 Thiotrichales bacterium | reverse complement strand
CGGGGGCGTTACCACGCCCCCGGCAATATCGCAGTAACCGGCCAGCCGATCGCCACCAGGGCCACCGTCAGGGCAACGGCGATCACGATCAGGAAGGCCGCGCGTTCGCCCGGCGGAATACCGAGCAGAAGGCCGGCTGCGCGCCAGGCGACCAGTAATGCCCAGGCGAAACCGATGGCCACCACCACCCTGCCCAAGGGCAAGGCCAGCGGATTAAAAATAAAACCGGCCAGCGCCGGGACTGCCGCCATAACTGCCAGGGCCAGTCCGCGTTCCTCGTAATCATTGCGGCCCATCAGCGCCGACACCCGGGTGGCCAGCCAGCCGGTCACCAGCAGCGCCGCCCCGCCCAGCACCATAATGCGCAGCACCGGACCCAGCGTATGCGGGTCAAACAGGCCCCGCGCCGGATCACGCAGCAGCTCCAGCACCAGCCCGTGAGCCATCGCTGCAAACAGCAACAACAGCGCCCCGGTAAACCACAAGGCCCGTGACGGCAATTCAGCAGCAGTGCTCATTCGCTGGCAAAGCAACCCCGGCCGGATCAGCGCCAGCAGCGCAAACCAGAGTGGATTCCGTGGGACCGGCGACGGATTCTGTACGATCTCAGTCTTCCTCCCGGCGCGCACCGGCCTTGGTGGCGGCTTCCTCGATCTGGTCCATGGGCACATGACGCACATCCTCGCCACCCACCAGGTAGATCACATATTCGCCGATGTTACGCGCATGATCACCGATGCGTTCCAGCGCCCGGGCTGACCAGATGGTGTCGAGCACGCGGCGCACGGTGCGCGGATCTTCCATCATGAAGGTAATGCACTGGCGCAGGATGCTTTCATATTCGCGGTCCACGCGGGCGTCATCCTGCACTACCTTGAGCGCCGCTTCCGGATCCAGCCGGGCGAAGGCATCCAGCGCCTCGTGCAGCATACGGCCCACATGCCCGGCCAGATTCTCGATCTCGGCCACACCCTCGGCCGCCTTGGTATCATCTTCGGCCATGCGCCGTGCCATCCGGCCGAGTTTCTGGGTTTCGTCCCCCATACGCTCCAGGTCGGTAATGGTCTTGATCACGGTGATGATCAAACGCAAGTCGGTGGCCGCCGGCTGGCGCCGGGCCAGGATCCGCTGGCATTCCTCGTCAATGGAGCGCTCGAGGAAATTAACCTCGTCATCGGTTTCCTCGACCTGGTGCGCCAGTTCCACGTCACGTTTTGCCAAGGCTCGAGCGGCGCGATCAATCTGCTCTTCCACCAGCCCGCCCATGGTCAAAACACGATTGCGAATATCTTCCAGTTCCTCGTTGAACTGACGTGAAATGTGCTGATCCAGGTGTAACTTGTCCATGCCAATATCCTCGCCTGCAAACCGGTGCGCGTCAGCGCCTCCGGATAGATTCAGCCATGTCGGCCGGTAATGTAGTCTTCCGTGGCCTTCTTGCCCGGATTGGTAAATACCGTCACCGTATCGTCGAATTCCACCACCTCGCCCAGATACAAATAGGCGGTGAAATCGGACACCCGCGCCGCCTGCTGCATGTTGTGGGTCACAATAACGATGGTGTAATCACGCTTGAGTTCATAGATCAACTCTTCGATCCTGGCTGTGGAAATGGGGTCCAGCGCCGAAGCCGGCTCGTCGAGCAGGATGACTTCCGGCTCAATGGCAATAGCACGGGCAATCACCAGCCTTTGCTGCTGGCCGCCGGAGAGCGAGAAGGCGTTCTCCTGCAGCCGGTCCTTGACTTCGTCCCACAAGGCCGCCCGCTTGAGTGACTGCTCCACCACCTCGTCGAGCACCCGGCGACTTTTCACCCCCTGGATGCGCAGGCCATAGGCCACGTTCTCATAGATGGACTTGGGAAACGGGTTGGGCTTCTGGAACACCATACCCACCTTGCGCCGCAATTCGGCTACATCCACCGACGGGTCATAGATATTCTGCCCATCAAGCCGGATCTGGCCCTCAATCCGGCAGGTGTCGATCAGGTCGTTCATGCGGTTGCAGCAGCGCAGCAGCGTGGACTTGCCACAGCCGCTGGGGCCAATAAAGGCAGTCACCCGCTTCTCGGGGATTTGCAGGCTGATGTTTTTCAGCGCCTGTTCCTCGCCGTAGTAGAGGTTGAGCCGGTCAATCTCAAGACAGGGCTTTTCCTTTTTCAGGTCCAGCCGCCGCGCCTGCATATCCCGGAACTTGCTCGGATCCAGGCCGTGGGTCATGGTTTCGTGTTCGTTGCTCATCGCTTTGCCTTCCATTATCTCAAGCAGAATCGGTTGCCGGGGGCCAGGATCAGTCGCTCTCCGCCTTGTACTTCTCGCGCAAGCGGTTACGGATCGCGATTGCCGTGAGGTTCAGGGTGATAATAATCAGCACCAGAATCAGCGCGGTGGCGTAGACCAGTGGCCGCCCGGCCTCCACGTTGGGGCTCTGGAAGCCCACGTCGAAAATGTGAAAGCCCAGATGCATGAAGGCCCGATCCAGGTGCAGATACGGAAAGTTGCCATCCACGGGCAGGTTGGGCGCCAGCTTGACCACACCCACCAGCATCAGCGGCGCGACTTCGCCGGCGGCGCGCGCCACTGCCAGGATCAAGCCGGTCATCATGGCCGGCGCGGTCAGCGGCACCACCGTGCGCCACAGCGTTTCGGCCTTGGTGGCGCCCAACGCCAGGCTGCCGTCGCGAATGGTGCGCGGAATCCGCGCCAGGCCTTCCTCGGTGGAAACAATCACCACCGGCAGGGTCAACAAGGCCAGGGTCAGCGAGGCCCAGATAATGGCCGGGCTGCCGTAGGTGGGCGACGGCAACGCCTCGGGGAAGAACATCCGGTCAATGCCGCCACCGACAAAATAAACGAAGAAGCCCAGCCCGAACACGCCGAAGACAATCGGCGGCACCCCGGCCAGGTTGTTCACCGAGATACGAATCGTGCGCACCAGCGGGCCCTGTTTGGCGTATTCGCGCAGATAAATCGCCGCCAGCACGCCAAACGGGGTCACCACAATGGACATGATAATCACCATCAGTACGGTGCCGAAAATCGCCGGCAGAATACCGCCTTCGGTGTTGGCCTCACGCGGGAAGCCGCTGACAAAATCCCAGAACATAACCACGTAGTGGGCCGATTTCTGGAACACTGACATATCGTTGGGATACCAGGCGCGAACGATGCCCTCCAGCCCGATGGTGACACTACGCCCGTCGGCGGTTTGCATCCCGATGCTATAGCGCGAGACCTCGCGCTGCAGTTGCTGGCGCTCGTTTTCCAGCTCGGCGTAAAGGGCTTCCAGATCCTCCTGCTGAGCAGCCAGTTCAGCTTCTCGCTGGGCGCGGGTCTGCTCGTCAATGGCCTGGTTGCGCTCCAGCGCCCGACCTTCCAGCCGCAACTGCTCCATCTGGTAACTCACATCACCGATGCGAAAACGCTCCAGATGACCCAACTCGCGGACCAGCGTGGTGGTCTCGGCAAGCTTCTCTTCAAACATGGTGCGGGCCTGATCACCTTCGGCAACCACCTCGCCGTCGATCTGGTAGCTACGCAGGTAGCCGTAGAAATCGCCCCATTGCAGGCGTTCCAGCACCAGCGCCTCGCGCGGGTAGCGCCGTTCACTCATGTGATCCTGCAAATACCAGGCGAAATCGCGGCCGGTAACATCACGGTTGCCCTGCTTGAGCAGGTGGCGGACCACCACATCCTGGCCTTCGGGCACCACAAAGCCGGCTTCGCGCATGGCCGCCGCGGTCATAGTCTCGGAGCGGGCCAGCTCACCCATTACCACCTGCTCGGGTGCATCCGGGCGCGCCTGATACTCAAACTCCATGACGCTGGCGGGCCAGAAATGTGCCAGGCCGCGTACCGCGATCAGGGCGATCAGCCCGATGACCATCACCAGACTGATCGACACTGCGCCGGCGCTAAGCCAGACCCAGGGGGTGCCTTGTTTGAACCATGCTTTCATTGCTTGATCTACCCCGGTTGTATGTCGTTACAGGTTGCCGCCAGGCCTGCCATTACAGAGAGCTGTAGCGCTTGCGCAGCCGGTTGCGCACAATCTCTGCCGCCGTGTTCAGGGCGAACGTGAGCACGAACAGCACCAGCGCGGCGAGGAACAGAATCCGGTAGTGCGTGCCGCCCACGGCAGCCTCCGGCATCTCCACTGCGATATTGGCGGACAACGTGCGCATGCCCTCGAAGAGGTTGAAATTGACTACCGGACTGTTGCCCGTGGCCATCAGCACGATCATGGTCTCGCCCACGGCGCGGCCAAAGCCGATCATGATGGCGGAGAAGATGCCCGGGCTGGCGGTGAGCAGGACCACCCGTGTCACCGTTTGCCAGGGCGTGGCGCCCAGCGCCAGCGAACCCTGGGTGAGATGCTTGGGCACGTTGAATACCGCGTCCTCGGCAATGGAATAGATGGTCGGGATCACGGCAAAGCCCATGGCTACACCGACCACCAGGGCGTTGCGCTGGTCGTAGGTAATGCCCACATCGGTCAGCCACTGGCGCATATCGCCATTGAAAAACAGAATCTCAATGTAGGGGCTGGTAGCCACGCACAGCCAGCCGGCAAACAGCACCACCGGCACCAGCAGCGCCGCTTCAAAACCGCCCCCCACGCGTGCGCGTATTTGCGCGGGCACCGCCTCGGTCCACACCCAGGCCGCTACCACCAGCAGCAGCGGCATCATCACCAGAATGCTGAACACCGCCGGGATATGGTTCTCGATAAACGGCGCCAGCCACAGGCCGGCAAGAAAACCGAGGATCACCGTAGGCAGCGCTTCCATTACCTCAATCGAGGGCTTGACCATGCCGCGCATGCGCGGCGACATGAAATAGGCGCTGTAGACCGCACCCAGAATGGCCAGCGGCATGGCGAAGAGCATGGCGTAAAAGGCCGCCTTGAGTGTGCCTACCGTCAGCGGCACCAGGCTGAACTTGGGCTCGAACTCATCGGTGGCCGAGGACGACTGCCAGACGTATTCCTGCTGCGAACGACCTTCGTACCAGACCTTCTGCCAAAGGGTATGGAACGACACCTCGGGGTGCGGATTGCGCACACCCACATAATGGAAGCGCTCGCGGTCATCCACCGCGAACAGGGCATTGGCGCGGGCGCCCAGTGCGACCACCGGCAAGGGCCGCTCGCCCACCTGCTGGCTGGCCGGCGAGCGCTGGGAGGTCGAGTAATGCAGCGTGATACCGCCAGCCGTGTCGGTGGTGACAAAGCCCTTGCGAATATACTCCGGCGCCACCTGGGCAACCGGCGCCTCATGGGCGTCGAAGCCGCGTACCCGCGTGATGCGGTTAATATTGTCCTCGTCTCGCACCAGCATGTACTGGGTGACTGAACCATCCGAGCCGCCGACAATCACCGACACCGTGCCCAGCAGGAAATCCATCGCCGTCACTTCAGCCTGGTCACCGCGTATCACGCGCTTGGTGTCCATTCGGCGCGCCTGGCGCGGACGGCTGGTGTCGTAGTAATGCAGACGCCCCTGGTCATCGCCGACCAGCATGTTGCGCATGGTGATATCGAGAAGGATGCGCCGCGCGGTGGCCCCTTCCGGCAGGGGCTCAAGATCATAAACGTTGCGCTCCACGCTCACCTCGCCGGTCATGAACGAGGTGGTTTCCTCAAACCGCACCAGGCGCAGGCGACCATCGGCCAGTGCTGCCGCCACCGAAATACCCTGGCTGCCACGCTGCACCGCAATCGCGGTGATCGCGGTGCCGTCGCGCACCACGTCAATCAAAACGCCGTCTTCATCCCCCGCCGGGAAATCCACCGCTGGCGCAAAGCGGCGCTCGCCATCCACAAAACTTTCGTTGTACTCGTGCCTGACCACCAGCGCCTGGCCACTGTCCAGGCCAAAGACCACCACCCGGGTGCGCGGCTCGGCACTACCAAAAGCGGTCACTTCAGCATCATCGGGCAGGGGCAACGTATCGGTCGTGATCACCTCGCCGCTGTCGGGTTGAAAGAAAATCACCCGCCGGTCGTCGGTGTAACGCACGCCGACCTCGCGGTGGCGATCCAGCGAGACATGCACGGTATCCACATGGTCGCCGCCCGGCGCACTGTATTCACTGACCGGCGACATATTGGCCGGCGTCAGCATGGGCAACACTTCACTGAAGAGATAGATGAAAATCAGCGCCAGCGCCGCGATTACACCCACCCCGAAAACAGCCACACTGTATTTGGCGAAATGATCCTTGAAGCCACGCCAGCGCCGCAGGCGGCGGCGGGTTTCTCCTTCGGGCAGAAAGCTTCTGGCGCTGTCTCCCCGGGTGCGCAAGAGACTGTCGGCGATGCGGCTCATGAAACATTCCCCGTAATGTCCGGCCCGGTGGCCTGGTGTGCGGTTGCGGGGAAATGCTACTGGCGTTTTGTGACAGCAATATTACAGAGTGCGTTTTAGGTTTTAAGTGTTAAGTTTTAAGTCGCGGGAAGGAGTGTTGCAGAGCTGAGAGTCCTGGCGCACGCGCCGATATGCTGCTTGGGGATGCTTTGGGTTTCGCTGGCGTAAGGAAACGCCAAAAAAAACGGGCTCCCTGGGGGGAGCCCGTTGATGGTACGCCGGATGGTCTGGCTTTTACTTCAGTTCGATGCCGAGTTTGGCGGCTTCACGCTTGGCCACGGCGGCCGGCAGCGGGATAAAGCCGTCACGCACGGTGACTTCCTGACCTTCACGCGAGAGCACCATCTTCAGGAACTCGCGCTCACGCGGCGCCAGATCCTCATTGGGGTGCTTGTTGACGGCGAGGTAGAGAAAGCGAGCCAGCGGGTAGTCGCCGCTGGCGGCGTTCTCGGAGTTGGCCACATACAAGCTGCCTCCCTCGCGGCCCAGCTTGATGGCCTTGACGCCGGAGGTTTCATAGCCAATGCCTGAGTAACCGATACCGTTCAGGGACTCGGTCACACCCTGCACCACAGAGGCCGAACCCGGCTGCTCATTCATGCTGTCCTTGAAGTCACCGTCACACAGCGCGTGCTGGCGGAAGTAACCGTAGGTGCCGGACACCGCGTTGCGGCTGTATATCGTGATATCACGATTGCGCCAGCTACCTTCCAGGCCCACCTGGCCCCAGCGGGTAATATCGCTGGCGCCACCGCAGCGGCGGGTGCTGGAGAAAATCGCATCCCCCTGCTCAATGGTCAGCCCATCGATGGGGTTATCACGGTTGACGAAAACCGCGATGGTGTCGATGGCCACCGGCACCAGCGTCGGCGGATAACCATGACGCTCTTCGAACGCCGCGGCTTCGCTGTCACGCATCACCCGGCTCATGGGACCAAAGTTGGCGGTGCCCTCGGTCACCGCGGGCGGCGCGGTGGAAGTCCCGGCACCCTGGATCTGAATGTTGACGTTGGGATAGAAGTTGTTGAACTCCTCGGCCCACAGCGTCATCAGGTTATTCAGCGTATCCGACCCGATACTGGTGAGGCTCCCGGAAATCCCGCTGACCCGCTCGTATTTGGGCAACTTGGGATCCACCTCGGCCGCGCTGGCCGAGCCGATGCCGCCGATAACCAGCGCCGAGGCGATGGTGGCGGTGGTAAAAAGTTTGCTCATACGCATTGTCATGTACTCCTGCTTTGACTCTCTTGCCCGTTGGCAGTGTTACTGTGCCTGTGCAATATGACAGGGATATGTCAGTTCACTACCCTGGGATAATCGGAGCCGGCCCCTGTCGGCTCCGGGTTTCATCAGCCTCAGAAATCGTAACGAAGACCCAGGGATATACCGCTGGCGGTTTCACCCGCGGCACCGGCCGCACCCACCGAGCGACCCTGGTTCCAGGGCGTCAGATTCGCATTGTCGTCGTTATCAACCATGGCGTAGTTGGCATACACCCGCAGAGAACGATCCAGACGATGCTCCACACCCAGTGCCAGCATGGTGGAATCACTGTCATCGGGATCAGCATTACGCTGCATGGCCATGGCCTTGAGCGCAGTGGCCGAGGTCAGACTGAACTGCGCACCCAGGCCCAGCGTATCGGAATCAAAGGTGTCATCGTCGTGATCTACAGTCTGGTAGAAAACCACCAGCTTGAGCGGGTCAATTACGTCGTAGGCGATGGCAAACCGCACTGCATCACGTTCACCGCGGGCGGCGTCTTCCTCGAAGCTTTCATAGGCTACGGCCAGACTGACCGGACCACCGCTATAAGTCGCCGACACACTCACGGCCTGGTCATCCACGCCATCCTCGGCCTCGGTGCCTTCATGGAAGGAATAGGCCAGATTGAACTGCAGACCGTTCAGGGACGGTGTCTGGTAATGCAGGGTATTGGGCGTACGCTCGTCAAAGCGTCCGTCACCGGCGCGGGTGAAGTTACGCATATCACCGAGCTGGTCGCCGAACAGATTGGCCGGGCCACGGGCACGCTTGAAGGGGGTATCGAACTGACCCACACGGATCATGCCGAAACCACCGCGCAGCCCGACAAAGGTGTCACGGTTGGAGATGTTGCTGCTGCCCTGGTTATAAGTGATTTCACCTTCGATCTGCATGAGACCGGTGATGCCGCTTTCGGTTTCTTTTGATGCCTTGAAACCCAGTCGCGATGAATTACTCGATACATTCATCTCGCTGTAGTCGGCACCATCATCCAGCATATCCACGGACACGTGAGCGCGCCCGTAAATGGTGGCATCCGCGGCCAGCGCCAGTGGCGAGGCCAGCACGGTCGCGACCGCCATACCCAGTACTGTCTTGTTCATATCAATTGCTCCCGAAATTGCCTTGTCAGCTTGCTCCGGGTCCCCCCCGGAATCCCGCCCCACTCACAGGAGCGGGACGCACAAAGCATGTCGGAAGCAGATGACAGAAAGGTGACGGGGACGTGATGGTTTAATTAACCCGCGCGGGGCGCGGGTGTTTTATGTCCAAGGTTTAAGGTTTTAGGATGCACAGCTTGTGCTGCGCACTTCGCAATATCAAAAGTCGCGCGAGCAGCGCGACACATCAACGTCTTAAAACCTTAAACCCTGGACTTTAGACCTCAAAGATTAAACGCCCGTCGCGCTACTGCGCGGCGGGCAAAGATACGATGCGATGAGCGGGAAAACGGCAGCAAAAGACACTGCCCTTGCCGGGGGTGCTGCTGATTTCCAGCGTGGCGTCATGGCGCAGAAGCACATGGCGAACGATGGACAGCCCCAGCCCAGTACCGCCCTGCTCCCGCGCCCGGCCCTCATCCACACGGTAGAAACGCTCGGTAAGGCGCGGGATATGCCGGGCCGGGATACCGGGACCGGTGTCTTCCACTTCCAGTACGGCCTCGTCACCCTCCCCCCGCCAGCGCATATCAATACGCCCGCCTTCCGGGGTGTACTTGACCGCATTCTGTACCAGGTTAGCGATTGCGCTGCGTAATTCCTTTTCCACCCCACGGACACCCAGGCTTTGATCAAGCTGGCAATCAAGCAGCTGCCGGTCCTCGGCCAACAGTTTGTTGTCGGCGCAGACCTGCCGCGCCAGAGTCGCCATAGCCACCGGTTTTTCAGTCTCGCGATCCGGGGGGGCATCCAGCCGTGAAAGCGTCAACAGATCTTCAAGAATTTCCTGCATCCGCCGCGCCTGCACATGCATCTGTCCCACCGGTGCCCGCCATGGCCCCAGCGCCGGGTCATCGTCTTCCTGCATGCTTTCCAGATAGCCCCCGATCACCGTCAGGGGGGTGCGCAACTCATGTGAGGCATTGGCGACAAAGTCCCGCCGCACTTGCTCCAGGCGATACAACCGGGTCACATCCCGGACCAGCAGCAAGCGCTGCTCCTGTCCGTAGGGGATGACCTGCAGGGTCAGACGGACGCCGTCCTGATAAGGACTGTCGATTTCCAGCGCCTCCTCGTACTCACCCCGGTTAAAGTAATCAACAAAAGCAGGATGACGAAGCAGATTGAGGATGCGTTGGCCCAGATCTTCCGGGGCACGCAGCTCAAGCAGTCGCTGGGCCGCCGAATTAAACCAGGCAATGGTCCCGTCCGGGGCCAGCACCACCGTGCCATCTGGCATTGCAGCGGTAGACTGCTGAAATTCACGCACGATCGCCGCCAGTCGCTGCTTGCGCTGACGGTTCCGGCGTTGCAGATGGTAAAACTGATCGTAAATATCGGCCCAGACGCCGGAAGCTTCTGGTGGAACGGCCCGACGCGAGGCCATCAACCAGCGGCGCAATCGCTGTAACTGCCAGCCATGCCAGACTACGATGAGCGCTACGGCTGCCGCCATGGACCATGCCATCGCGCCACTGAGCCCCCCGATGACCAGCGCTGCCAGCAACACCAGCACAACCCGACGCAGCTCCAGCCACCAGGCAGACGACATCAGTTCAACTCCCGGGCGTCACAAACAGGACTTCAGACCTGGGTGGAAAACCGGTAACCGGCCCCACGCACGGTCTGTACATAGCCATCCGTGCCGCTGGCTTCCAGCGCCTTGCGCAAGCGCCGGATATGCACATCCACGGTCCGCTCCTCAACATAGACATTCGCACCCCACACCCGGTCCAGCAATTGACCGCGAGTGTACACGCGCTCGGGATGCGACATGAAAAAGCGCAGCATACGGAATTCGGTGGGCCCCAGGTTGACCGGTTCCTCGCCGGCAGTCACCCGATAGGCACCGCCATCCAGGCGCAAATCACCGGCTTCCAGTATCTCGTCATCGCCCTTGCCACTGCGGCGCAACACGGCCCGGATGCGGGCTACCAGCTCGCGCGGCGCAAACGGCTTGGTGACATAGTCATCAACGCCGCCCTCGAGCCCCCGCACCTTGTCTTCTTCCTCGCTACGGGCGGTGAGCATGATGATGGGAATTTGCGCGCCTGTGTCGCTGCGGCGGAGTTCGCGGGCCAGATCCAGTCCGCTGGTCTCGGGCAACATCCAGTCCAGCAGGATCACATCCGGCTCGGCCTCGGCCAGCGCAATACGGGCCTCGGAAGCATTGGCCGCTTCCCGCGTCACAAAGCCCTCGCGTTTGAGGGCATAGTCGATCATCTGGCGAATGGCCTGCTCGTCATCAACAATCAGTACGGTCTTGTCATCCATTGTCTTCACCATCCTGCCGATGGACCGGCCTGCCGGTCTCGTCAGGATGAATTAGATCAATGAAATATGACAGCTTTGTGACAGGCCCGCTTTGCGCGGGCGTGTTCCGTGTTCCGTATTCCGATGAAACCTTAGGCGCAAAGCCCGCAATGATCGCCAGGAAAACCAGCCGCGAAATAAACGCGAGATGCACGCGAAACCAAAATCAAAAACCCGTGCGCGAAGCGCACACCACCACGACGGAAAACTGAAAACTGAAAACGGAACACGCCCCGCGAAGCGGGG
>PWYF01000217.1 GCA_003567955.1 Thiotrichales bacterium | reverse complement strand
GTATCACGATGACACCACTGCCGTTGATGCTTGTAACGCAGGCTGCCATGCATATCCTTGGCAAACAAAAGAATCGCACCCAGCACATACTCGGCAATACCCCGGTCAAAAATACCGCGGGCATTGGTGACCGGGATGTCGCTGTCCACCACTTGAGGAATGAGGACGGCGTCTACACCGGCGCTGGTGGCGTGAATCCAGCGCAGACCGTCGGCGCTTGACCAGGCCTGACCCAGCACGCCGGTGCGAAAGTCCGTCACCAGCAGCACCTCGGCCCCGGGCAACGCCCGCTTCAGTTCATCGGCACTGGTGGCATGACGAATTTCGGCCGTCTCCGCGAGCGCATCCAGCCCCGGCGGCGGGCCTTCATCGGCATCAAACAGGGCGGCGATGATATTTTTATTGGCAGGGGACATGATCCCGGAGCCTCCGTCTGAACGGTAATCAACCGACACTACCCACGCTGCCAGAGCCGCGTCAACCACCGACAAAAAAACGCTTGACCGCCCTGCCGTGACACGCCTACGCTGGCCTCGCCGGCAGCTGGCCGGTCACTGGAACCAGAGCTGCCCGGAGCGCCCCTGATGTACGACGAGATCGACAAGGAAGAATACGAAGGCCACAACCAGATGTGGACGCCATCCCTGCAGGCCATACCCATGCCCGGCATCCGGCGCATGATCAACATGGCCGCGAAAATGGATGATGTGATCCACCTGTCCATCGGCCAGCCCAACTTCCCCACGCCGCAGCATATTATCGAGGCCAATATCGAGGCCCTGCGTGAGGGGCAGACGGGCTATACCATGGACGCCGGTCTGCCCGAACTGCTCACCGAACTGGCCGAATACTACAGCAAGCGCTACAACCGCGAGATTACCGAAGATAATATCCTGGTCACCTCCGGCGCCACCGAAGGCATGTTCCTGGCATTGAGCGGCACCGCCGCACCCGGTCGCCAGTTCCTGGTGCCGGACCCGACCTTCACCATGTATGCCCCACTGATCCGCATGAACGGCGGCGAGGTCAAGACCATCCCCACGCGCCCGGAAAACGGTCACCAGCTTGATCCGCAGCAAGTCATCGACGCTATCGACATGCGCACCTTCGGCATCGTCCTCAATTCCCCGGCCAATCCCACCGGCGCGGTGATGCCCAAAGAGGCGGTGGAAGCGATTGTGCAGGAAGCGGCCTACCGCGGCGTCTATGTCTTCTCCGACGAGGTCTATGACCATCTGGTACTGGATGACATGGAATACCCCAGCGTCATTCGCTGCACCTCGGACCTGGACCACGTCATGGCCGTCAGCAGTTTCTCCAAGACCTTTGCCATGCCGGGGTTGCGGGTCGGCTGGATTATCTCCAGCCAGGGGGCGATCAAGAAACTGCGCCGCTACCATATGTTCACGACCTCGGTGGCCAGCACACCGGCGCAGTGGGCCGGTGTGGCGGCGTTGCGCGGCGATCGTTCCTGCGTTGACGACATGGTGGAGGAATATCGTCGCCGGCGCGACCGGGTGGTGCAACTGGTCAGTGAGACACCGCACCTGACCGGCTACTGGCCGCAGGGTGCCTTTTATATACTGCCTGCCCTGCCGCCCAATACCGATGGCACCAGTGTTGCCATGCGCATGCTGGAAGAAACCGGTGTTTGCGTGGTGCCGGGGGACGCCTTTGGTGACTCCTGTCCCAATTCCATTCGACTGAGCTATTCCGCTTCCATGGAGGACATTGAGCGCGCCTTCGAACGTATGATCCCCTGGCTGGCCAAACAAAAATTCTAGGCGCTGACTGACCAGGACTCACCCGCACCCGTGCCCCGTATCCTGCTAGAATGCCGCTTCGATATTAGCCCCCGGCGGATACCGGGCACGACCCTCGGGAGAGAGTAAATGAGCAAGGTGCAACGCGCCCTGATCAGCGTTTCCGACAAACACGGCGTGGTGGATTTCGCGCGCGGCCTGGTCCGGCTGGGTGTGACCATTCTGTCCACCGGGGGCACGGCAAAACTGCTGCGCGAACATGACATCAGCGTGACCGACGTCACTGAAATTACCGGCTTCCCGGAAATCATGGACGGCCGGGTCAAGACGCTGCATCCGCTGATTCATGGCGGCCTGCTCGGCCGGCGCAACACCGATGACGAGGTCATGGCCGAACACGGTATTGAGGCCATCGACCTGCTGGTGGTCAACCTCTATCCCTTCGAACATGCGGTAGCGCAAACAGACTGTACGCTTGAAACCGCCATCGAGAATATCGATATCGGGGGGCCGGCCATGCTGCGTGCGGCGGCCAAGAACCATGCCCGCGTCAGCGTGATTACCGATCCGGGGGATTACACTCCGGTGCTGGCGGAACTGGAGTCCGGCGGCGAAGTCAGCACACAGCGGCGTTTCGAACTGGCCTGCAAGACTTTCGAGCACACCGCACATTACGATGGCGCGATCGCCTCCTGGCTGGGTAGCCTGGAGGCGGACGGCAGCCATGCGCTCTTCCCGCGCACACTCAACCGGCAGTGGC
>PWYF01000088.1 GCA_003567955.1 Thiotrichales bacterium | reverse complement strand
ATCCTGATTGTCGCCAGCGGCGTGAAGCATCACTACTTCGGCAATGACCAGTGGCGCAAGGATGCCCCGGGGCTCAAAACCGTGGAGCACGCGCTGGAGATGCGCCAGCGTATTTTTTCCGCCTTCGAGCACGCCGAACTTGAGCCGGATCCGGAACGTCGCCGGACCCTGCTCAACTTTGTAGTGGTCGGCGCCGGCCCCACCGGGGTGGAGCTGGCCGGCGCCATTGGCGAACTGGCCCAGCACACGCTGAAGCGGGATTTCCGCAATTTTGACCCGCGTGATGCCCGGGTGCAGCTGATCGAGGGCGCCGGCAAGGTGTTGCCCACCTATCCTGATGACCTTTCCGCCGCGGCCCGCAAATCGCTGGAGAAACTGGGCGTGGAGGTCATGACCAATACCATGGTGACGGCCATTGACGGCGAGGACATCACCCTGCGCCATGGCGAGGAAGAACGCCATATCCGTGCCGACACCGTGCTCTGGGCCGCCGGCGTGCGGGCCTCGCGCTTCGGCCAGGCGCTGGCCAAACGGGTGGATGCGCGACTGGATAACGGCGGCAAGGTCATCGTCAACGACGATCTGTCACTGCCGCAGCATCCCGAAATATTCGTGATCGGGGATCTGGCCCACTATGAGCACGGTGGTAAACCACCCCTGCCCGGTGTGGCGCCGGTCGCCATCCAGCAAGGCCGTTATGTGGCGCGCCTGCTAAAGCGCCGGCGGCGCGACAAGCAGACCGGCCCTTTCCGCTATTTCGACAAGGGCAGCATGGCGGTGATCGGCCGTAATGCGGCGGTGGCTGATATTGGCCCGCTGCATCTGAAGGGCTTCCCCGCCTGGATCACCTGGGTGCTGGTGCATGTGATGTATCTGATCGAGTTCGACAGCAAGTTGCTGGTGATGACCCAGTGGGGCTGGAACTACTTCACCCGCAAGCGCGGGGTGCGGCTGGTCACCAGCGTGCCCGAAACCGCCACCGAACAGGCTGGGCGGATGCATCAATAAAACGTGTTACGTGGTTACGTGATTACGTGGTTACGTCGCGGGACGGAGTGTTGCAGACCTGAAAAATCGGGCGTACGCGCCGACAGGCTGGAAACCAAAAGCTTTAACCATGATGAAGAGTATTTGGTTTTTTGATGCCGTCGTCCCCGCGAAGGCGGGGACCCAGGGGGCTTCGACAGGCCTCTGGATTCCCGTCCCCGACCGGAGTCGAGGATGACGTTCCTGCGCGGGAATGACGAAAAGCACTAAATGCCTGGTTGCCACTGTGCTAACCGAATCCCCGGAGTCATCCGGACATCCCCCCCCAAGACATCAACCACCCCCAACAATCCCTCCCTTCAAGGTCTTCATGTGCTTCATGGTTAGCTTTTTGGGGTTTTTATTTCTATCGGCGCGTGCGCCAAGGTGGTCGGTTCTGCAACAGTCTTTTGCGCGACGTAACCACGTAACCACTTAAAACCTAAAACGTTTTAATTCCCAACTCTTTTATTTTGCGGGTGAGGGTGTTGCGGCCCCAGCCGAGCAGTTTGGCGGCCTCCTGGCGGCGGCCGCCGGTATGCGCCAGGGCGGCCTCGAGCATGATGCGCTCGAAGGCGGGGGTGGCGTTGTCGAGCAGGCCCTCGGCGCCGTCATTGAGCTGTTGCGTTGCCCAGCGGCGCAAATCCTGCTGCCAGTCGCCATTGGCGTGCGCCGGGCCGGCCGCCGGGGCCGGCACCGACCCGGGCTTGAGCTCGGGGGGCAGGTCTTCCATGTGGATTTCCCGGCCGGAGCCCATCACCGTCAACCAGCGGCAGGTGTTTTCCAGCTGGCGTACATTGCCCGGCCAGGGCAGGCCAGCCAGGTGTTGTTCCACCTCGGGGCGAAGCAAACGGGGCTCCACCTGCAATTCACGCGCGGCGCTGGCCAGGAAATGGCGTAACAACAGGGGGATATCCTCACTGCGTTCGCGCAACGGCGGCACATGCACACGGATGACATTCAACCGGTGAAACAGATCCTCGCGGAAGCGGCCTTTACGCACCGCCTGTTCCAGATCCTGATGGGTGGCGGCAATGATGCGCACATCCACCTGCACCGGCGTATGCCCGCCCACGCGATAGAACTGGCCATCGGCCAGCACCCGCAACAGGCGGGTTTGAAGCTCGGCCGGCATATCGCCGATTTCATCCAGAAACAGGGTGCCGCCATCGGCCTGCTCAAAGCGCCCGCGGCGCTGGGCCTGGGCCCCGGTGAACGCGCCCCGTTCGTGCCCGAACAGCTCTGATTCCAGAAGATCGTGCGGGATCGCTGCAGTATTAAGCGCGATAAACGGTTTTTGCGCACGCGGACTGTGCCGATGCAGGGCGCTGGCGACCAGTTCCTTACCCGTGCCCGATTCGCCGGTAATCATGACCGTGATGTTGGACCGGGTCAGGCGACCAATCGCCCTGAACACCTCCTGCATCGCCGGCGCCTCGCCAATAATGGCGGAGAAATCCGCCCCGCCGGTGTCGTCCCCGGCCGCTGGCACCTGCTCCTGGCGCTGTTTCCAGGCACGCTGCACCAGTTCCACAGCCTCATCCACATCAAAAGGCTTGGGCAGGTATTCAAAGGCGCCACCTTCATAGGCCTGCACGGCGCTGTCCAGGTCCGAATGCGCGGTAATCACGATCACCGGCATATCCGGGTCATGCTCGCGAATCCGCCCCAGCAGGGCCAGCCCGTCGGTGCCGGGCATGCGAATATCGGTAATCACCACATCCGGTGGCTGCTGACGCAGGGCTTCCACCACTCCGCCGGCGCTGTCAAAGCTCTGTGTCAGCATGCCCTCGTTGCGCAGTGCCCGCTCCAGCACCCAGCGAATGGAGCGATCATCATCAATAATCCAGACGTGAATCCGGTGCTCGCTTTCAGGACTCATGCGCACTCTCCAGGGGCAGCAACAGGGTGAAACAGGTATTCCCGGGTTCGCTGGTGCATTCCACCAGCCCGCCCTGACGATTGACCAGATCCTGGGCAATACTCAGACCCAGGCCGGTGCCCTCGGCGCGGCCCGTGACCATGGGATAGAAAATGTTATCCAGCATCGCCGGCTCGATTCCCGGACCGTTGTCGATAATATCCACGCGCACCACCAGCCGGTGGCGGTGCTGGGCGATGGTGATCTGCCGCTGCGCCCGGGTGCGCAGCAGAATGCGCCCGCCCTCCCCGCGCTGCATTTGCTCGGCCATCGCCTCCACGGCATTGCGCACAATATTCAGCAGGGCCTGGATCAGCTGGTCCGGGTCGGCCACAAGCTCCGGCAGGCTGGGGTCGTAGTCGCTTGAAAATACCAGTCCGTCATGGCCCTCGGCCTCCACCAGGGTACGAACGCGGTCCAGCAGCTGGTGAATATTGACCACCTGTTTGCGTGGCGGACGATTGGGGCCCAACAGGTTATTGACCAGCTGTTTCAGGCGATCGGCTTCGCCCATGATGATGCGGGTATATTCCTGCAGGTCGGGGTCTTCCAGCTCGCGTGAAAGCAGTTGTGCCGCACCTCTCAGCCCGCCCAGCGGGTTCTTGATCTCGTGGGCCAGCCCCCGTACCACAGCACGCGATGCCTGTTGCTGGGCAATCAGGTTCTCCTCGCGGGAGATTCGCAGATGCCGGTCAAGTGCGACGATTTCCACCAGCAGACCGCCGGCCCCCTGTGCGACCATCGGTGTCACCGTATAGTCCACGATCAGCGGCTCACGTTCACCCAGTGGCAGCTTCGCCTCGCGCTCGGTACAGCCCTCCCGGCTGAGCCGGGCCTGTTCCAGCCGGCCACACATCTCAGAGGCATGCGGGAGCATGGCCGCCAGCGCCTGACCGGTGTACTGCCTGGCGCTGACACCAAACAGATCTTCGGCCGCGGCATTCATGTAACTGACACGCAGGGTGTCGTCCACATGCAGCACCGCGGTAGTCAGGCTGTCGAGCAACATGGCCCGATGAGATGAAGTGGTCACTGATGGCTCCCTGTACGCCTGCATGGGTCTTTGCAAGAAACGGACCAGATTCTGGCTTCTTGCGAAACAGCCTTTGTTGCGGCCGGGACGGGCTGATCAGGAAGGTCCGCTCAAACGTCAGCCGTCTGTTTGCACCAATATAGTGCAACAGGGGAATAATGCCCAGGGAAAAGCGGTTTGAGTAACAGAAGCTTAATATTGGCGGGAATGCTGGCGTACGTGGAAGGGGATGCTCTCCGAAGCTGACAGCTCCTGCCCCTGCTGATCCTGAATGACCGCTTGCAAACTGTAACTGCCACGACGGACTTCCGTCAGGGTCACGCTGGCACCGCGGGCGACTTCCTCACCATCCAGCAGGATCACCAGGCGGTGGCCGGGGCGCAGTGTGTCGCTGAGTTCCACCTCAACCGGAATACGCCCGTGGTTGGCCAGGATCACATCATCAACCGCCGGTGTGATAATGCGCGGCGCCTCATATAGCGGGCCGGTGTCTCGGGGCTGCTCTGTCTGGCCTTGCCGCTGCCGGGTCGGCGGGGCCTGCATGGTGGGCAGGGGCCGGCGCTCGATTTTCTCGGCGCCTTCACGATATTCATCGCTGAAATGCACCGTGCCTTCATCATCGACCCAGCGCCAGATTTGCTTGTCCGCCACCGCCACGGCAGGTAACGTCAGCAACAGCAATATAATCAGCAATTTCTTCATGACAACACGATAGACCTGCTTTCAGGTTTTGCGCAAGCGGCATCTTGCAGGGCCTTGCTGTGCCCGGTTTACTTATACATTAGACTGCCTGATTTGCGCCCCGTTCAGCTCAGGAGAAACCATGGCCACGGATGATATTCATGATCTGGAAGTGCTGCTGCGCAGCCAGGTTCCGCTGATCGCGGTACAAACCCGCGAAGAACAACGCGCACTGGCCATGTTCCGGCGACTGATTCCCGTGTTGGGCCGCCCGCTGGCGCACTGGAGCATCACCCAGGGCGCGCGCCGGGTGGATATCCAGGACATGCCTTTTTTTGATAACACCACCGAGCCCACGGATTTCCTGCGCTATGTCATGCAGGCTTCACAGGCCATGGTCTGGTTTGTGCCGGATTTTCATCCCTGGCTCAAAGACCCGGTCAATATCCGTTTGCTCAAGGAAATTGCCCTGAATCACGGCCAGATACCCCACACCATGGTGCTGGTCAGCCACCAGGGCGACTATCCTGAAGAATTGCGCAAATTTATCGGGCGCTTTTCTCCGGCTCTGCCTGACGCCGATGCCATTCGTGAGATCGTGCACGAGGAAGCTCGCCAGTACAGCAGTGACAATGATGGTGAACGGGTGCGCGCCAGCCGTGAAGCGGTTGAACGGCTGGTGCATAACCTCAGCGGCCTGACGGCCTGGGATGTGCGACGTATCGCACGTCAGATTATTCGGGCCGATGGTGCGATTACAGAATCGGACCTGCCCGCGGTGATGCGGGCCAAGTATGAGCTGATGGACCGCGGTGGCGCGCTGGCTTTTACCTACGACACCGCGCGCTTCTCCGAGGTCGGCGGCATGCACAACCTCAAGCGCTGGGTACAACGTCGCCAACGCGCCTTTCTGGACCCGGACGCCCCCCTTGATACCCCGCGCGGTCTGCTCCTCACAGGTGTGCAGGGCGGCGGCAAAAGCCTTGCCGCCAAGGCCGTTGCAGGCCTGTGGGGCCTGCCCTTGTTGCAGCTGGATATGGGTACGCTCTACAACAAGTACCACGGCGAGAGCGAGCGTAATTTGCGCGAAGCCCTGCAGACCGCCGCCGCCATGGCCCCCTGTGTGCTCTGGATTGACGAGATTGAAAAGGCTGTGGGCGACACCGACGGCGACAGCGGGGTATCCCAGCGCATGCTGGGCCACCTCCTGACCTGGCTGGCGGAGAATGACAAGCCGGTTTTTGTGGTCGCAACAGCCAATAACATCGATAAACTGCCCCCGGAACTTGTGCGCAAGGGCCGGCTGGACGAAATATTTTTCGTTGACCTGCCTGAAGCCGACATTCGCGCCGAGATTTTCGGCATCCATCTGCAAAAAAGGGACATTGATCCCCAAAATTTCGATTTGCAGGCCCTGGCCGAAGCCAGTGAGCAATTCTCCGGCGCCGAAATCGAACAGGCCGTGGTCTCTGCCCTGTACCTGGCCCACGAACAGGACAGCGCACTTGAAACCGCCCACATCCTCGAGGAGATCAGCCACACCCGCCCGCTGGCCGTGGTCATGAGCGAACCCCTGCAACGCCTGCGAGACTGGGCCAGCGAGAGAACGGTAAAAGCTTGACCGCGCGTAGCGCGGCGTCTCAAGTCTAAGGCTTAATGTCTTAAGTCGCGGGACAGACTGTTGCAGATCGGATCATCCTGGCGCACGCGCCGATATGCCGTAAAAACAACGGCTGCCAAATGGACGCCAGATAAAAACCCCAAAAAAGCTAACCATGAAGAGCATGAAGCTCATGAAGGGGGGATTGTTGGGGGTGGCTGATGTCTTGGGGGCGGATGTCCGGGTAGATCGGGGGTTCGGTTAGCGCAGTGGTAACCAGGCATTTAGCGCTTCTCGTCATTCCCGCGCAGGCGGGAATCCAGAAACGCCCCGAAGCCCCCTGGGTCCCCGCCTTCGCGGGGACGACGGTATCACCCCCCCTCTGACCCTTCATGTTCTTCATGCGCTTCATGGTTAAGGCTTTTATCCCACCTCACCGCACCACAGCGTTATCCCGACAGGCCCCCAAACACATCAAAACCCGCAATTAATTCCATCTCGCGAAAATTTCGCGGCCATTTCGCAGCAACTCAAACCCCATATCGGCGCGCGTCGCGGATTGTCAGCTCTGCAACAGTGCCTCCCGCGACGTAACCACGTAATCACGTAATCACGTAACACGCCCCCACAAAAAAACGCCCCCGAAGCGGGGGCGTCTCTGGTGCATCCGAAAGCCGCGAAGACTTCAGACGCTGTAGTACATATCAAACTCGAGCGGATGCACGGCCATGCGCAGGCGCGTGACTTCTTCCATCTTGAGTTCGATGTAGCCGTCGATCAGGTCGTCACTGAACACGCCGCCCGCCTTGAGGAACTCTCGGTCCTCATCCAGCGACTGCAGGGCCTGTTCCAGCGAGAAGGCCACCTGCGGGATGTTCTTCTCTTCTTCCGGTGGCAGGTCATAGAGGTTCTTGTCCATGGCCTCGCCGGGGTGGATCTTGTTCTGGATTCCGTCCAGGCCAGCCATCAGCATGGCTGAGAAGCAAAGATAGGGGTTGGCGGTAGAATCCGGGAAGCGCACCTCAATCCGGCGGGCCTTGGGGCTGGACACCCAGGGGATACGCACCGACGCCGAGCGGTTGCGGGCCGAGTAGGCCAGCATCACCGGGGCTTCGAAGCCGGGCACCAGGCGCTTGTAGCTGTTGGTGCTGGCATTGGCAAAGGCGTTGAGCGCACGGGCGTGCTTGATGATGCCTCCGATATAGAACAGCGCGGTCTCGGAAAGCCCGCCGTACTGGTCCCCGGAGAACAGGTTTTCACCCCCCTTGGACACCGACTGGTGCAAGTGCATGCCGTTGCCATTGTCACCCACCAGCGGCTTGGGCATGAAGGTGGCGGTTTTGCCGAAGCTGTGGGCCACATTGTGCACCACATACTTGAGGATCTGCACCTCGTCGGCCTTTTTCACCAGGGTGTTGAACTTGACGCCGATCTCGCACTGACCGGCAGTCGCTACCTCGTGATGATGCACCTCGGTTTCCAGGCCCATTTCTTCCATGGTCAGGCACATGGCACTGCGCACATCGTGCAACGAATCGACCGGCGGTACGGGGAAATAACCACCCTTCACCCGGGGCCGATGGCCCATGTTGCCTTCCATGAACTCTTTGTCAGAGCTCCACTCGGCCTCAACGGAATTGACCGCGTGGAAGGCCGAACCGGTGTCCACCTTCCAGCGCACATCATCAAAGACGAAGAATTCCGGCTCGGGGCCGAAGAAGGCGGTATCACCGATGCCGGTAGACGCCAGATAGGCCTCTGCCCGCTTGGCCAGCGAACGCGGACAGCGATCGTAGCCCTGCATGGTGTTGGGCTCGATGATGTCACAGCGCAGATTCAGCGTGACTTCTTCGGTAAAGGGATCCAGCGTCGCCGATTCAGCATCCGGCATCATGATCATGTCGGATTCATTGATGCCCTTCCAGCCGGAGATGGATGAGCCATCGAACATCGTGCCATCCTCAAATATCTCGGCGTCGATGGTGTGCGCGGGCACACTGATATGCATTTCCTTGCCCAGCGTGTCCGTGAAACGGAAGTCAACAAATTTGACCTCCTCGTCCTTGATTAATTTGAGTACGTCGTCTGCCGACATCTGGTTACCCTCCACTGAGGCGAATTGAATTGGCCGTCCGGCGGGGACGGCATGCACTTTGCGCTGAACCCCTTTGCAGGAACCATGCCAGCTTTGCCTGACCCGGCTTTGCGGGCCAGAGGCGGTCTTGATCGGGTTCAATTGCACCAAAATAGTGCGTTATTACGGTGCTTGCACCGCCACCGTGCAATGATGCCCGGTAATAGGTCAGGGTACCAGATATCCGTCGTCGCGTGCTTGCCCACAAAGGTGCAAAAGCCCCGGCCCGGCAGCTATACTGCGCCGCTGATTCACTTTGCCGGCAGACGGATGCCCCGCATGAGCCATCGCAGCCCCCGTACCTTCCAGGATCTTGTTTCGGCCCTGCAGTCTTTCTGGGCCGATCAGGGCTGCGCGGTGTTGCAGCCACTGGACATGCAGGTGGGCGCCGGGACTTTTCATCCCGCCACATTCCTGCGCGCGATCGGCCCTGAACCCTGGCACGCCGCCTATGTGCAGCCTTCGCGCCGGCCCACCGATGGCCGTTACGGCGACAACCCCAATCGCCTGCAGCACTATTACCAATTCCAGGTGGTGCTCAAACCTTCCCCTGATAATATCCAGGCGCTGTATCTGCAATCCCTGCAAGCGCTGGGTATTGATCCGGGCATCCACGACATCCGCTTTGTGGAGGATAACTGGGAGTCCCCCACCCTCGGGGCCTGGGGACTGGGCTGGGAGGTCTGGCTCAATGGTATGGAAATCACCCAGTTCACCTACTTTCAGCAGGCCGGCGGGCTGGACTGCCGCCCGGTGACCGGCGAGATCACCTATGGTCTGGAGCGCATTGCCATGTATTTGCAGGAGTGCGCCAGTGTTTACGATTTGCTGTGGACCGATGGTCCGTTGGGCCGGCTGAGCTACGGTGACGTTTTCCACCAGAATGAAGTGGAAATGTCCGCCTACAACTTCGAGCAGGCCGACACCGCGGCCCTGCTCAACACTTTTGACACCTGTGAAAAGGAATGCCAGCGGCTGGTCGAGGCCGAATTACCACTGCCGGCGTATGAGATGGTGATTCAGGCTTCCCACAGCTTTAACCTGCTGGATGCCCGCCACGCGGTATCGGTCACCGAGCGCCAGCGCTACATCCTGCGTGTGCGCAGCATGGCGCGTGCAGTGGCCGAAGCCTACCTGCAAAGCCGCGAACGACTGGGCTTTCCCCTGCAACGGGAGCAGGCCGATGGCTAAAGCATCGCAATTTAAGGACTTCCTGGTTGAACTGGGCACTGAGGAATTACCCCCGCTGGCGCTGGAAAAGCTGTCCTGCGCCTTCCGCGATAATCTGGTGTCAGCGCTGGAAACCGCCGGGCTGAGCCACCAACCGGCGCGTGCCCTGAACAGCCCGCGGCGACTGGCTGTATTGATCCCTGAGCTGCAAACAGTGCAGGCCGACCAGGTGATCGAGAAGCGCGGCCCCTCGCTGGACGCGGCATTTGATGACACCGGCCGGCCCACCCGGGCGGCCGAGGGCTTCGCCCGCTCCTGCGGTGTCAGCGTGGCGGCACTGGAAACGCTGGAAAACGACAAGGGCCGCTGGTTGATGTTCAACGCCAGGCAACCCGGTCGCAAAGCCGCTGAACTGCTCCCGGAGCTGGTCACTCATGCTCTCGACAAACTGCCCATCCCCCGGCGCATGCGCTGGGGTGACAGTGAGCAGGCCTTTGTGCGGCCGGTGCACTGGGTTGTGATGCTACTCGGCAAGCAGGTGATCCCGGCCACGATCATGGGCCTGCCGACGGGGCGGGTGAGCCGGGGCCATCGCTTTATGGGTGCCGGGGAAATCAAGATCCCGACGCCGGCGGATTATATTGATCTGCTCAGGGATCAGGGCTATGTGCTGGTGGACCCGGATCAGCGACGCCAACGCATCGAGGCACAGATAGCCAAAGCCGGCAAACAGGCCGGCGGCCGCCCCGTGGTGCATGAGCATGTGTTGCAGGAAGTCTGCGCCCTGGTCGAATGGCCGGTCGCCGTCACCGCCAGCTTTGATCGTCGCTTTCTCAAGCTGCCGCCGGAAGTGCTGATTGCCACGCTTGAGGGCCACCAGCGCTACTTCCCGTTGCGCCACGCCAACGGACGCCTGCAGGCCCGTTTTATTACCATCAGCAATATTGAAAGCCGCCAGCCAGACCGGGTTCGCGAAGGCAACGAACGCGTCGTGCACCCGCGGCTGTCGGATGCCGAATTTTTCTGGCGGCAGGATTTGCAGCAACCTCTGGCGCAGCATGCCGGGCGGCTCAAGTCGGTGGTATTTGAAGAACGCCTGGGCAGCCTGCACGACAAAAGCAAACGCATCCGCAAGCTGGCTGCCTTCATGGCGGAAGCGCTCGATATCGACAAAAACACCGTGGACCGGGCGGCACTGCTGGCCAAAGCCGACCTGGTGACCGAAATGGTGGGTGAGTTCCCTGAACTCCAGGGCATCATGGGCCGCTACTATGCCCGTGAAGCCGGTGAACCGGAGGCGGTGAGTGAGGCCATTTCCGGACATTATCTGCCGCGACACGCCGGTGATGCGCTGCCAGACAGCCCCGAAGGCGCCGTGCTGGCCCTGGCGGATCGTCTCGACACCCTGGCCGGGATCTTCGCTATCGGACGCAAACCCACTGGCGACAAGGACCCGTTCGCCCTGCGCCGCGCCGCCATCGGGGTCCTGCGCATTCTGGTCGAAAAACAGTTGCCGCTGGATCTGCACCGTTTGATGGAAGTGGCGCTGGCCGCCCAGCCGGTATCGGCGGCCAAGGGCACGCTCGCGGCCATGCTTGATTTCATGCTGGAACGCCAGCGCAGCTGGTACCTGGAGCGCGGTATCCGTCATGATGTGTTTGACGCAGTGGCTGCCCGCCAGCCGGCCAGCCCGCTTGATTTTGAGCAGCGCCTGCGCGCCATACAGACCTTCCTGCAGCGTCCGGAAAGCCCGGCCCTGACCGAAGCCAACCGGCGCATCAGCAATATCCTGCGCAAGCAGGACAAACAGCCCGGCGGGCAGGT
>PWYF01000212.1 GCA_003567955.1 Thiotrichales bacterium | reverse complement strand
TTGTCGCCACCGGCCATGGCATTGGTCGCCATGGAACCGGCAAAAAGCGCACCGGCGGCAATGGCGAACGGCTTGTACTGTTTCAGCTCTGACATCATTCGATCTCCTTAACTTTATTGTTCCGTGCAAACAGGGAAGCGGTCATACGCGTTCCCGCATCCGGGATTATCAGCATGAATGCAGGATCAACCTGACCCGACAAAACATCCTGTAGCTGATCAGACCGGAGCACATGCAATACTATTGCCATTGAAAGCCAATCCCCCCTGCAGCGGTCTGGTCAGTCATGGACTCAAAACAACGCCGTTTCGAAATGCTCGTGGGTGCTTTCACCGACGACCTGTACCGTTTCGGGTACTGGCTTTGTCGGGACCCCTCGGTGGCTGATGACCTGGTTCAGGAAACCCTGATGCGGGCGTGGCGTTTCATGGATAACCTGCGTGACTCAAATGCGGTAAAGAGCTGGCTGTTAACCACCATGCGTCGCGAGCACGCCCGGCTGTATGAGCGCAAGCGATTCGATACTGTGGACATCGCTGACTACGAGATTGCAGACACCAACGGCACCGGCCCGGACCAGCAGGCCCATATTGATCAGGTCAGAAACGAATTGATGCAGCTTTCGATTGAATACCGTGAACCGCTTGTACTTCAGGTGCTTATGGGGCATTCGGTCAGTGAAATCGCTGATATTCTGGAGTTATCCGAAAGCGCTGTAATGACTCGACTCTTCCGTGCCCGTAAACAGCTTTCACAGCGACTGCATGGCACCGACATTTCTGTCGGCATGAGGGTAGTCCGATGAACTGCGTGGAGTTCCGTCGACTTTGCCTGAGCGACCCCCGCAGCAAGGATGAAGCCTTTCTGCGTCACCTCGCCGAATGCCCGAAATGTGCGGCTTTCGCCAGACAGCAACGTCAACTCGACAGTCAGTTGCGCACGGCGATGGCTGTCCCCGTGCCTGCCGGGCTGGGGCCGCGCAGCATTTTTGAACGCGGCATTCGCCAGATGCGCCGCTGGCGGTTATTTGCCATTGCCGCTTCCACCTTGCTGGCAGTATCCCTGACCACAATGGCCACACTATGGTCTATACCTGAACACCTGGATGACCAAACCGCACAACTCCACCAAAGCATCACCGAGCACATGATTATCGATCCGATCCATGCGGTGCGGGATGCCACCCATCTGCCGCATCACCATGGCCACCAGACCGATGACCTCGAGCAGGTGGTCAGCGAACTGGGCGGAACGCTGGTCAACAAACCCGAAGGCCTGCGTCATGCTCTGCTGTGCCCCCTGGATAACAAGCCGGCCGGTCATCTGGTGCTGGAGGGTGAGCATGGACCGGTGACAGTTTTCCTGCTGCCTCATCACCGGGTTAGACAAAGCAGTGAGCAAACAGGCCCGATCATACGCACCCGTATTATTGCCAATGGCCGGGGCGCTATCGCCCTGTCCGGTCCACGCCAGGAATCGCTGGAAACCCATGCCCGGGCCATCAAACGCAGTATACAGTGGCCCGAAGCGACGATTGCGGCCCTTGAATAACCCCGGCTTCGGGACTCGCGTCTTGAACTCGGCCAATCACGCCCCATGTTGTAAGGTGTAGTCTTAACATTGACGCGATTGCCGGGGTCCTTGATGCCAGCCCTCCTGATTTTCTTCCTGTTGCTGATCGGCCTGCCGCTGGTTGAGTTGTATGTGCTGATCGAGATTGGCTCGCGTATCGGCGCCGGCCTGACTATCCTGCTGGCCATCGCCACGGCTATTCTTGGCGCCGGACTGATGCGCATGCAGGGACTGCAGGCGCTGGCGCGAGTGCGGGCGGCCATGGACCGTGGCGAACCACCGGCGCTGGAAATGCTCGATGGCATGCTGTTGCTTATCGGCGGCGGGGTGCTGCTGTTCCCCGGCTTTATCACTGACGCCTTCGGCTTTTTGCTGCTTGTCCCGCCATTCCGGCGATTGCTGATCCGCCATTGGCTGCGGCACATGCTGGTGCACGCCGTGCACCCGGGCCCCGGACCCGGCCCGCGACGATCCGAACACGGTGGTCGCACCCTGGATGGCGAATCCCGGCGGCTGGACGAATGATCTCCCGGCTATTGTGGCTGCTGATACTGCTGCCCGGCCCTGTGCTGGCTGCGCCTCAAATCCATTGGCAAGCCCCTGAACTACCGGTCGGCTATGATTTTGACGATGGATCACTGCAACAACAGTGGTCGGAACTGCACCATACTGACCAGGAACCCTGGCCGGCACGGGACAGCATCGCGATCTGGCTTGATGGCCCGGATGATCCCCGTGCCGATGATCTGGTGGCGGGCCTGCGCGAGGCCTGGCGGCATTTCCATGCCGGGCGGCTGGAGCAGGCCTGGCGGCTGGGACGTGACCCCGGAGCCCCGGGCGCCTATGTGGCCAGCCGGGCGCTGGCCGTGCATACCCTGCATCTGGAAGCGCCGGAACGCCGACAGGCCTTGTGGAAGCACAACCTGGATACTCTGCGGGCCCTGGATGAACGCGGCG
>PWYF01000179.1 GCA_003567955.1 Thiotrichales bacterium | reverse complement strand
GTGGTACTTTTGAATAAGCCCATTGATCCAACCTGGGATTTCATTCTGATGTTTTATTTCCAATATCACAATACTGTGATAATGTTTTCGCCAAAAAATCAGCTCAGGGAAAAGCTCCCGTGTCGAGAAGCTCTTAATCTGATGGTCAAATGTCAGGCGAATATTTTCCTTTTCTCTTGTTTCAAATCCTTCCCGATCATATTGCACCAATGCCTTTGGAACCAAATCCCAACGGTGAACGTATCTCTGAAACTCTGCTAAGACCGGGTCTTCACATCGCCCCCAGGCTCGAAAGGTTAAGAACTTACCCAATTGGTCATAATCAATAAAGGCACCATGCTTTTCCATCAGTTTGCCTTTGCGAACCTTCATTTCAACGCGAATGTCCGGCTTTTGATCAGGATGCGTACCATAAGTCCGAATGCGGAACTTGATCCGATCTGAATCGCCATTGATCTTTTCAGTATAGAATCGATAATCCCGGGTATCAAAATATAAGCTGCGCACCAGGTACCTTTTTTCAGGATTAATTTTTGTAAAATAATCGGGTTTAAAGTAAGGTGACAGCGCACTTTTTAAAGCAAAATACGACGCAAGAGAAATTTGGTATTTTGTTTCAAAGCGCCAATCAACAATTGGGGCTTCATCCGATATCGGTGATCTTATTGACATCGTACGATCAAACAGGTAAGGATAACTGGGGCGAGAGAAGTGAAACGTTTTTGACGAAACTGAGGGCATACAATTGTTGGATCATCCGCTCAAATTCAACCGGGTCTGGCGAAGCAAAGCTCAACTCCAATACTAGCTCTGATCCACCCGCCTGAACTTCTTGTGACCTGACCTGTGAGTTTTCAACATAGGGGTCCACCACCTGGGCAATCTGCTCATAACTGGTTTCGCTTTCCCCAGTAATGATCAGGATATAGTCCAGGTTCTGTGATTTTCCATATTTAACCAGGTACAGGATGAAAATTGCTGCCATCAAAATGATCGAACCTACCACAACAGTTGGCCAATTATAAGTGCCGACACCAAGCCCAACCACAATGCTCCAGAACAGGAAAATCATATCTCGCGTGTCTTTAATCGCTGATCGAAAACGGATGATTGAAAGTGAACCGATTAATCCAAGTGAAACGATCAGATCCCCCCTTATGAACAACATCACCAGGGTGACTGTTGGTGCCAGGATGACGAGTGAGCTCATAAACGTCAGCTCATGGTTCATACCCCGGTGTGTTCTCTTATAAACCTGGGAGATCACCCAACCGATGATTAAGGCAATCAGCATCGAAATGATGATATCCATGAATTGCCTGCTCGACATAAAAAAACGGCCAATAACATCGCTAATAAGGGCTTGAATTCTTTCCATCATAGATTTATTAAAACTCCTTAAAAATGAATTATTCCGAAATTACATCTGGTGATTAAAAATACTACCCAATTTCCTGAAATGGTACATAGAAATGAAGATCTCTAATTCGTCCATCTGCAAAATGTAGCACCCGTTCAGTTATACCAGCTTTCAGCAATCCTATCGAGAATCACAGCAATTGCATTTTCTCCTGAAACGATGTCAGCCCTGCGGATAAGCGAAAGAAATGAGCCTACTAAACGCTCGGTGATTGACACATTAACTAGATCATCCACTGCAAAAAATAACTGAGACAGACCCGAACGAGGTCAATCTATGCAAACCTCCATTCAAGGATAAAAGAATTACTATTCACCGTTCACCATGCACGATTTACCCGTAAATGACATACTGCAGCAAAAACCGCTCAATCGCCTGGTAGTATGCCCGCCGTGTCTCTGACTTGCGAAAGCCATGACCCTCGCCGGGATAGAGATAGTACTCATACGGAACACCACTGGCTTTAAGCGCCTTGACGATCTCCTCGGATTGGCTGGGGGGCACCACCTTATCCTCCTCACCCTGGAAAATCGCAACGGGGTCCTTGATCGCCTTGGCATGGAAAACAGGAGACCAGGCTCGATATTTTTCAGCAGCTTCAGGTAAAGGACCCACCAGCGAGTCGTTGTAGCGTTCCTCAAACTTATGCGTATCCATCGCCAGGGTAAACAGGTTCGTAACACCGTAGGAGCATAAGCCGGCTTTAAATAACCCCGGAAAACGGATCAGCGTGTTCAACACCGTATAGCCGCCGGCACTACCGCCCTTAATCACCAGCCTGCTACCATCTGCCAACCCCTGGTCAATCAAAGCCTGGGCTGCCCCAGCTGCATCGATCACATCCAGCTCGCCCCAGTTGCCGCGCAATGCCTCTCGATAGGCACGCCCATAACCCGTGCTGCCGCGATAATTCACCGATAGGGTCGCATACCCGCGACTGGTAAAAAAGGCCGCTTCCAGGTCATAGCCGATCATCACACTGCTGGTCGGGCCGCCGTGGATCTGCACAATCGCTGGCGGCAGACCCTCACCTTCAAAGCGGCTGCTGGTCGGTGGGGAGTAGATGCCGTAAACCGATTGGCCGTCAGATGCGGTCCAGTGAATCTCATAGGGCGAGGGCAG
>PWYF01000258.1 GCA_003567955.1 Thiotrichales bacterium | reverse complement strand
CAACCAAAGCTTTAGTCGTTCTTTCTACCTCATAGTCTTTCATAGGTTCCTCTTGCATGAAGCCATGACTCATAACGTTTGGGTTAACCGGCGCCGCCACCAGGCTCACCCGGCTATGCCGGCCCGGAGCTTTCCGGCGTCCGGTTGAACCCTTTGTTATGCGAATGTTGCGCCGAGCCTCAAATCATACTTTGTTGGGCCGGAGTCCTGCCTACGATCTTTGGTTTTAGCCTTAGAACATCGGGAAGAATCGACCCCATATTCTTTGTGTTGATTATGGTTACACCGTCGCCCTCACTGATGATCTGCCTATTGAGGTCAAACATCGGATTGCTGAAGTGCTTATCTTGGTCATAAATAACGACGCGGGGAATCGAGTAATCCTTTGCATACCCCATTGCCAATCTGGAGCCACTGTCGTTTCCTAAATCATTTTTGGCGTAGCTTGCGGATAATACAATTGAATCACTGAACAGCGCCTGCAGCCTATCCCTTTCCTGATATCTTCCGCTCAATTCCATTTTTGACTTCGCGCCAGTCAAATATTCGGAAACCAAAAGACCGCCTTTATCAACAATTCTCTGGGCGAGGTCTCGATTCTTTGCTGGCATCACGTCGCTTAAGGGACTAGGTAATATCGCGACAGTTCTGCCATCAGATTCTAATGCCTGAATATGAGCAATCGAGTCACAGCCTAGCGCTAAACCACTAACAATGACTGCACCACCAGCTACAAGTCCAGAAACAATTTTGCGCTCTTCGTCTTCGATCTCACGACTAGGATTCAACAACCCGATCACTGCTACATTGATGTTGTTCGTGGACAAGAGAGATAAATCACCTCGGTAGAACAAGAAAACTGGCTTTTCGCTGTTTTTCACCTCCCCTCTGTGAGGCGGGAAGTTGTCATCCCCTATTGCTACCACCCCATCTATGGCATGTGAGGACTCAGCAAGCACGCGACGTAGCGTCTCCTTCTTTCGATTGAAGTTTTCTAACGAAACCGGGCTACCGATCTTGGGCGTCGCATTTAGTAATTTGACAATCTCTGTATCTGATTTCGGGACAGATAGGTTCTTAATAACCCAAGCCCGACCAATGCCCCTATAAATTCGTGCAGCCATCACATTTTCGGCATTTTCTGTATATTTCATACGTTACCTTACATCTAATGTTTTCGGATCGTATTACCGATGGCATAAAAAACCACGAAACGAGCGCCGTTATCAAATAGCGCCTGCACCATGTCCTCGTCGATATTTACAGTCCTTGTGTATATATCATCGACAAGCAGAATGCGGCGGCCTCGAATATGCTCGGAAAAATGGCAAGTGTCTTGAGCGATGCCTGGGTATGGCTGTGAGCCATCGTTTATAAAGCCCTGAACAGGCTTACGAAGATGTGTGGTTCGTGTATTTGTATGACGCGATATAAAGCGCGAACCATCTTGAAGCCCCGGAATAGCGCTAGCACATTCACCAACTGTATTTCTAAACAACAACTGATCTGGGCGATAAGAAACATCGGCTTTTGCCCGAGGCACGACGCAGACTGTAAAGGAAGTTGATCGAATGGATCGCAAGATTTCTGGAAAATCGCTATGAATGACTTGCCTCAATTCTCTTTTCGCCAATCCGAGCTGGGCATCAGTCCAATTATGGTGAGGGTCATTCTTGAGCTTGTATAAGAAGTTCGGATTATTCGGGTGATCTACGCCGCCGAAATCTGCATGATAAAAGCCAAACACCGCTTGCCTTAGATACTCGTTTTGATCGAGACGAAATCTGTTTACCATGATTTAGGCACCAAGAATACCGAGTTTGATCTAATGCCGACGGCGAGTGCAGCAGCAGCAGACACCGGATCGTCATCAAACACAACAACCCGACGTGGATCCACGCCCAGATCCCAAAATATCCTTTGGTACTTGTGACTGGCATTATTACTTTCAGAAAAATATTTCCGAGTGAATTTTTTATTCATCCCATGATGAGCTAGCACTAGCTCAGCTCGTGAGCGACGACAATTAGAGGCAAGGATTACTTCTTTGCCTTGAGCAAGTTCCAGCAATCGAAGCATTATCGGATTTATCGTTGTCGCGTGTAAAAACTGACCGTAGACCTCTTCTTTGTATCGGACAATACTCTGGATCATCGTTTCCGGAACTGCTACAAGACACTCTCGAAGAACTTCGCGCGTTAAACGCTTGGTAGAGGGGAGTTTTTCCTCAAATCCTTCACCGAGGCAGTGCGCAATCGCCTCCTTGTATGCAAGGAGGTTTGCGGCATCAGTCTCAATCAATGTGCCATCCAGATCGAAAACGATAACGTCTGCCATGTCGACCTTATCTGCCCAAAGCATCACTAGGCCGTTTGTGTCAGGCATCTCGCGCGATTCCTGCATTCGCATAACGTTCCAATTAACCGGCGCCGCCACTGAGTTCGCCCGGCTTTGCCGCCGCGGAGCTTTGACGGCGTCCGGTTGAATTGGTTGTTAGCTGGGGGAAGCCCGTTACGATGAATTCTTCTCCGGTGCTGGCCGAAGCCCTT
>PWYF01000141.1 GCA_003567955.1 Thiotrichales bacterium | reverse complement strand
ATGATGATTCAGGGCGCCATGTTGAGTTCCCGCGCCGCCAGCGCGCTGGCGGCCTTCATGGAGCTGATTCGCGACATGCGCACGGAGATGGGCGAGCAGGCGATACACGCCCAGGTAGACGTCGCGATTCGACGCAGTGCTCTGACGGATCATTACCTGCAAAAGGAAAAAGGCGAGAAAGGCGAGGCCCGGGTGGAAAACCTGCGTGAGCTGGTCAACGCCGCGCGCGGCTTTGAAGGCGACCAGGAAGATGAAGTGCTGGCCGAGTTGCCCCTGCTGGATCAATTTCTGGCCCATGCCGCGCTGGAAGCCGGCGAGGGTCAGGGCGATGAATGGGATGACTGTGTCCAGCTCATGACTCTGCATTCGGCGAAGGGGCTGGAGTTCCCTGTGGTTTTCCTCACCGGGATGGAAGACGGCCTGTTCCCCCACAAGCGGGCGCTGGATGATCCTGCCGGCCTCGAGGAAGAACGTCGCCTGTGCTACGTGGGCATGACTCGGGCCATGCAGCGCCTGCATCTGAGTTACGCTGAAAGCCGCCGGCTCTACGGCAGCGAGACACTGACGCTGCCCTCGCGCTTCCTGCGTGAGCTGCCGGCAGAACAGATCGAGGAAGTGCGCCCACGCATGGGCGCCATGCCGTCACGGCCGCATGTGATGCCGGTCGCAGGCTTGCGCGAGGCCCCTGATCCGGAGGGTTTCAATCTTGGCGAGCGTGTCATCCACGCCCGTTTTGGCGAGGGCGTGGTGCTCAATCTTGAAGGCCAGGGGCCGAAAGCACGCATTCAGGTGAATTTCGAAAACGCAGGCACCAAGTGGCTGGTGGCCGGCTTTGCCAATCTTCAGCGCTGCTGAATAGAACGCATGTGTATTTCCACTGGAAAACCCGCAAGACGCTGGATAATATAGGTACTCGTGTCGTGCTGTCAGTGTTGGAGGCACTCGCAGTTGCCGGCTGTAACGGGGGCGCTTTGACGTTCGAGGCTGGCTTATAAATAAAAATAACAGGATTGACTGAGACCCGTACGAGGGAACTGATGTGTGGAGGAACTCGGGGCTGAGGGCGCCGGGCTTCGTTCTGTCCCGCTGGCAGATGGGACAGGCTCTTCTGCTTGTCATTCCACCACTGGTCCTGGCGCTGCTTGGGTGGCGTTATCGGTGGGTTGTGGATGACGGCTATATTTATCTGCGTGTGGTGCAACACATCACAGCAGGCTATGGCCCGGTGTTTAATATTGGCGAGCGTGTCGAGGTTTTCAGCAGTGTTGTCTGGCAGGCGCTGCTGACCCTCGCCGATGTCTTGCTTCCCCTGCGGCTGGAATGGCTGGCGGTGTGGCTGGGCATTATCCTGAGCATTATCGGCTTGCTTCTGGCCATGGCCGGAAGTGCCCGTCTGGTGCGGATCAGCTATCCCGAAACCATGCTGTGGCCTTTTGGTGCCCTGTTGCCTGTGGGTGTTTTTGTCTGCTGGTTCTATGTAACCAGTGGAATGGAAACCGGGTTGGTCATGGCCTGGCTCGGAGGCTGTATATTCGTTCTCGGCCGCTGGGCTGCGCAGCCACGGCAACGCCTGCCCGTGATGGCCGCAGCACTGATTGGCCTGGGCGGCCTGGTGCGCCCGGAGCTGGCGCTGTTCAGCGTGTTGTTCGCAGTTATGGTGCTGGCCTTGCAATGGCCGCGGGACAGCTGGCGGCAACGCCTTGGTCTGTTGCTGGCGATCAGTTTTATCCCGATTGCCTATCAGATATTCCGGATGGGTTATTACGGTTCGCTGGTGGCCAATCCGGCCCTGGCCAAGGATGCTGCAAGTCCTCAGTGGCAACAGGGCTGGCTGTATCTGATGGATTTCATGTCGCCCTACTGGCTCTGGCCGGTATTAATACTGGTGCTTGCAGGGGGCTACCTGCCACTGGTGCGTGGGCTTTGGCACCGGCGGGCAATGCGGGCGCTGGCGGTGTTGGCAGTGTGTGTTATCTGTGCCGTGCTGCACGCGTTGTATATTGTGACGGCGGGGGGCGACTGGTTGCACGGGCGTTTGCTTTTGCCCGCCCTGTACGTGCTGGTGTTGCCGGTGGCGGTGTTGCCGGTCACCCGGGCCTTTATGCTCGCAATGCTGATTGTGCCATGGGTGGTGAGCAGTGCCTTATGGTTTAGGCCACCCCAGGTTGAGAAGCCGACACTGGTGGACCCGGTCATCCATACCGGTATGCATGTCACAGTGGAAGAGAAGCATTGGGGCCCGCGAGGAAGCGCGAGGCGGCAGTTGACCGAAGTTGGGTTTTACGTGGATACCCGCTTCGGCAAGGGTTTTGTTCATGTCGAGGGGGCTGTGCCGGGGCCTTATGCGCGGCTGCCGGGTATGACAACGCAAGCGCTGGGGCATCCGCCCTATGCGCTGGGCCCTGACTGGTATGTTATTGATGTATTCGGGCTGGCACATCCGCTGGTTGCGCGATTTGAGAGCACGCCTTCACTGTCTGTGCTGCCCCGTGTCCCCGGTCACAAGAAGCCCCTGCCCAAGGTGTGGCTGTATGCCATGATTATGCCGGCAGGGCT
>PWYF01000136.1 GCA_003567955.1 Thiotrichales bacterium | reverse complement strand
GGCCGATCCCGGTATGTGTCACTGCCTGGGGAAACACCGCACCGGAGCGCGCCGCCAGTTCAACTGCCTCACGCGCGTGATTAACGGCCAGCGGGACGTCATCCATCAGGGCATGCATCCAGGCCCGGCAATAGTGATAGCCGGAACGATCCAGATAATATTCCGGCAGTGCCGCTTCCCCCATTTTGTCCAGCCATTCCCGGGCCTCGTCACGATTGCCCCGGGTCAGCGCCAGCATCGCGCCCTGCATGTAGAAATTGGAATCCCAGAAATGCACCCCGGATTCCTGCGCCAGCGCCAGACCTTCGCTGATTTGCTCCAGACAGGCCTCATGATAGTGATACAGGCGAAGCACCACGCTGGAAAAGGAATAGCACAGCAGCCGGTCATACACATCTGTGGTCTGTTGATGCACCGCCGGCATGCGGCAACGCAGCGCCTCGGCGCCCACCAGATCCCCACACCATATCCGGTGGAGCAGCAGATAGGATGCCGCCGTCAACCGCGCCCTCAGCGATGAGCCCGAGTCATCATCGCCCTCGAATATCTGCATGCAGCGCTTTTCCCATGCCGACAAGCGGGGGTGATCCGGGCAGCGAAACACCAGGGCGCCAAAAAACTGGGCATCCACCTCGCGCAACACTTCCGGCGGCGCGGCCAGCCGGGCGCGCTCACGATCAAAAAAATCAATTAACGCATCCAGAGAGTGAAAATCCGACAACGTTCGTATACGCCCGCTGACAGCGATTACAAACGCCAGCCAGGGCGCCAGATCATGGCAATCATCGAGCAGGGCAAAAATTTCTTCAGCTTCACGCGCAGCGGCGAGTGGTTCGGTTTGCAGTAAATCATGGGCCTGCAGCAAGCGGTCCACCAGCGGGTCTTGCCGACCCCGCAAGCCCCACTTGCGCGCCAGCCCCCCCGCATCCGGCTGAAGCTGGACTACCGTTTCTGACTCGCCCGCCATGCCAAAAGCCCCTTTCTCAGGCATACCCGACCATGGCCGCACATGATCCCACAGGTTCAGGCTAGCAGGGGCCCCCGGGGGCCACAAGCCTGACGGAAGCAAGCAATCCGGGGGTACAATGCCCCGGAACATACACAGCCCTGCAGGAGAACAACCCGATGCCCGCCATGTTCAAATCGCCGGGAATGCTGTTATTGCTGGCCCTTGTTGTGGCTGGCGTGAGCTTCGCAATCTGGGAGCCGATTCCCCTGGAACAACTACTGGCCTGGGGAGAGCGCTTTGCCAGCAATCCCGCCATTCTGGCCGGCCTGATTTTGCTGCAGGCCCTGATGTTCACCTTTGCCCTGCCCGGCAGCGTGGTGCTCTGGATGGTGGCGCCCTTCCACGCACCATGGTTGTCCACGCTGATCCTGCTGGCCGGCAGCCTCTCCGGCGCCGCGGGCGCCCGCTATTTTTCCCGGCGCCTGAGACAGCCACCGGCGCAACAGGAAAACGCGTCCACCATCATCCGGTTATTCCGCCAACGTGCCGACTTCTTTACCCAGTGCGCCTTGCGCGCCCTGCCCGGCTTCCCGCATTCCCTGATCAATTATTCCGCCGGTATCCTGCGCCTGCCGCTGGCTACCTTCATGCTGGCCGCCCTGGTCGGCCTGGGTATCAAATGGGGGGTTTACAGTACCGCCATTCACGGCGCCGCGGAAGCCGCCGAGGACCACAGCGGCCTGGACGCCACGACCATCGGCGCACTCGTGCTACTGGCGGCGTTGATGCTTGGCGGCGCCTGGCTACGACGCCGTATCGAAAAGCGCGAAGGCGGCGAGCAGGACTAACCCGGGTGCGGCCTCAGGCGCGCATAAACCCAGCCGCCAACCACCCCGGCGGCCACCATCAGCACAGTGCCGCTGGCAAAGCGGGTGGCGGCAATAATCTTCAAATCAGCCGCGGGCAGAAATACCGGCAGGATTTGCAGGAAGCCGAAAATTGCCGCGCCCCCTGCCAGCGCGAAAACAAGGGTGCGCCAGGCAGGAAACAGGCGAGCCATAAGCGCCGCCACAGCAAAAGCAACCAGAAATGACACGGCCACTGCCGCCACGTAGAAGCTGCCGAAACCGACCAGATCCTGCAGCGTGACCATCAGCCAGGTGCCTGCCGGCACCGGCGCGTCCAGCGCGCGTATGGCAGCCATATTGTACTGGGTCTGGATAACAGACCCCAGCGCCGTGGCCACCAGCACCGCCGCCAGCCAGGCCAGGGCAATACCCGAAAATGCACGCATGGGGCTGTTCATGGACATGGCTGTTCTCCGCATGAGTATCAGGGGCTCAGACCTCATGTTCTATTCTGGTATGGTTTATAGCAAGCCCTTGGGGAGGGATACCCCCCGGCACCGTGTCACGGAGGTTCCACCATGCGATTCCTGTTATCAAGCGCCATGGGCCTTGCCCTGCTTGGCAGCGCTGCGTTGTTACATGCGGGTGAATACCAGGTTGAAACAATCGCCACGGGCCTTGAACACCCCTGGTCACTGGCCTTCCTGCCCGACGGCCGTATGCTGGTCAGCGAACGGGCCGGACGCCTGCGCATCATTGACGG
>PWYF01000181.1 GCA_003567955.1 Thiotrichales bacterium | reverse complement strand
GCGTTTCATGACCGTGACGCCGGTGACCGCCCGGCTGCTGGCAATGATGCAGGAGAACACCCGCCTCACAGGCGGGCAGTTGTTGAAAGCTCTGGCGCAGGAAACCGGTCATCCAGACCAGGATGCTTTCTGCCGCTTCGGGCTGGACATTCTGGAACAACTCCGGGCCAGCGATATTGTGCTCGGGGCAATGCCACAGCCGACCGGGGACGGTTCCCCGTCTGGCCGGGCAATTACTGACACGGGAGGGGGCAAATGAACAACACCATGGAATCACTGCTGGATGCCTGGGATGCGATACGCTCGCGGCTCCATGGCAGCAATGAATACCTCGGGCTGCTCGGCATACGCCTGATTCTGGGCTATGAGTTCTGGAGTGCGGGGATGATGAAACTCCGGGGCAATAACTGGTTTGTGCACCGTCATGAGAACTTTCCCTTCCCCTTTGACACCGTTTCGGCCAATTTCAGCTGGTTTCTGGCTACCTGGGTCGAGATTCTGGGCGGGTTGGCACTCATGCTTGGGATTTTCACCCGGGCCTTCAGTTTTTCCTTTCTGATTCTTACCGCCGTGGCCATCTGGACCGTGCACTGGCATCCGGACTGGACCCAGTTCTTCCCGGGCGCCGGTCTGGGCGCCTTGTGGGAAGGCTATGTCATCAGCAATGACGGCTCGGGTAATTTCCGTCTGCCGCTGATCTTTATGGTCATGCTGGTGCCCTTGCTGCTTGCCGGCCCGGGCCGCGTCAGCATCGATAACCTGCTGACCAAACTGCTGGGCCGCAAGTCCATCCCCGAGCCCCGCAATGATCTCTTCAGCATTGCCCTAGTCGCGCTGGGGCTGGGTATCCCGCTGCTGTTCCTGGTGCCGGTGCTGGGCGTGGTGCTGGTGATCATTGGCGTGATTGCCGCCTTTGTCGGCTGGCGCTGGCAAAAGCAGGGCTGAGGAGACGGCTTCCATGCGCGACGAGGTACGCGAATACTACGGCCAGACCCTGCAGCAGAGCAGTGATCTGCAGACCAGCGCCTGTTGCGACACGGCGCCGCCCGAGCATTTGAAGCCCCTGCTTGGCAAGCTGCATGAGGAAGTGGTGAACCGCTACTACGGCTGCGGGCTGGTGGCGCCGGACCTGCTGGAAGGTATGCGGATTCTGGATCTCGGCTGTGGCAGCGGTCGCGATGTCTACCTGCTTTCGGCGCTGGTGGGGGGACAGGGCGAGGTGCTGGGCGTGGACATGACGCCGGAACAGCTCGCCGTGGCCGAGCGCCATATTGATTATCACCGCGAGGCCTTTGGTTATCGCCACAGCAATGTGCGCTTTCGCGAGGGCTTTATTGAACAGCTCGATGCGCTGGGGCTGCCCGATGACTATTTCGATATTGTGGTCTCCAATTGCGTGATCAACCTCAGCCCCGACAAGGCGCGGGTGCTGCGCGAGGTACACCGGGTGCTCAAGCCCGGCGGCGAGATGTACTTCTCCGATGTCTATGCCGATCGCCGCATTCCCGAGGACCTGACGCAGGACCCGGTGCTCTACGGCGAATGCCTGTCGGGTGCCCTGTACTGGAATGATTTCCTCCATCTCGCCCGGGGCGCCGGCTTCGTCGATCCGCGACTGGTCGAGGACCGGCCGCTGGCCATCAACAACCCGCAAATCGCTGAAAAACTGGACCCCGTGCGCTTCTGGTCAGCAACCTACCGGCTGTTCAAGCTGAAAGGGCTGGAGCCGGCCTGCGAGGATTACGGCCAGGCCGTGGTTTACCGCGGCACCATTCCCGGGGCGCCCCGCAAGTTCCGGCTCGATAGCCATCACGTCATGGATGCCGGGCGGGTGTTTCCGGTATGCGGCAATACCTGGCGCATGCTGTCCGATACCCGCTTCGCGCCGCATTTCGACTTCATCGGTGACTTCTCCACCCACTACGGCATCTTCCCCGGTTGTGGCCAGAATGTCCCCTTCGGCGAGGAAGCCGCCAGCCGGGACGGTGGTAGCTGCTGCTGATCAGCGATTACTCACGCTGGCTGGTGGGGCGCCTTCCGGAGGCCGGTGAATACCGTCCGTACCGGCTTCGTCATTAGTATCGTCGCCGCCCCTGCGAAAAGGCGCGGTTAACGCCGCTGCGGCATTGCCAAGGGCCATGGCGGTGTAGTGCGGGACGGCGAAGATGGCTTCGAGGATGACGCCGGTGGTGCGGCCGTATTGCTCCTCGCAGGCCCGGCCGATATAGGACATGCGCCACCAGTGGAAGGTGAATTTACCTTCCGTGCCGTCCTGCCAGGTTTCCCGACCGGTGAGATAGATGCATTGCAGGTGTCCGATGGGGTTGCAGGCATCCACTGCCAGCTGGGATGGCGAAGGACCGGCGCCGGGCTCATCCCAGGGATTTTTGGCCACGGTGGTGCACCCGCCCAGCAGGATTGCCGCCGCCAGCAGCACAATAATGGTCCGGCTTGTTGAAAGCGATAATGCCCGCATGAGGTTCTCCGCACCGGGGATCCCGATCAAAGGATAAGACCGGGGGCAGCACGGGTTTATTGCTTTAAGGAAACGCTGAGCGTCGGGCTCAGAAAAGGGCGACGATTAAGGGCAGGGTG
>PWYF01000254.1 GCA_003567955.1 Thiotrichales bacterium | reverse complement strand
TTTCGCCGTCGATCAGTCCATCACCCGCACGCCGATACCGTGGAAATCGCTGTCCTCGTTGCCTTCGTCGGGTTCGATGACGCCGACCAGGCGGCGCTCGCGTACGTCCACCACGGCGAAGCCGGGAGTCTCGCCCACGGCCACGTGCGGGGCCGAGACCGGGTTGGGGCCGCGCAGGGTGATGTAGGCGTGGCTGCCGTCCGGCGACATACCCATGATGTCCGGCGTGGTGCCGACATAATCCATTTCGTCGATGATCTCGAAGGATTCGGCATCAATAATGATGGCGTTGTCGGTGATGCGGTTGACCATCCACATCTCGCGGCCATCGGGGGTCAACCACACACCGTGGGCATCCTCGCCGCGGCTGTCGGCCTCGTGCACCTTTTCCAGGCTTCGGGTATCGAAGACATACCACTTGCCGACACCGTGGCCGCCGCCGTTGACGAACATGTGCTTGCCATCGGCGGTGGGCATGGTGCCGCAGTTGACCTGGAGCTGTTCCGGCCCCCAGGCCTCGACGACCTCGAAGGCATCAACATCCAGCACCAGCAAACCGCCGTCATCCAGCCCCGGGCCCAGGGTGATCCAGGCGTGCTGGCCATCCCGGGTGTATTCATGGCAAATCGGCGCAAAATCATTGAACTGCGCCTCGCGCTCGCTTAACAGCGCATCGTCGGCCAGCGTCAGGCGCCGGCCGATCTCGAAACGCTCCGCGCCCAGATCCAGCAGGATCTCGACGACTTCGCCATCGCGATGTTCATCGGGCGAGCCGATCACATCCACCAGCACGCGGGCGTCATCCGGGCTGACCCCGGCCATGTGCGTGCGCGGTCCGGTCTCGATGATCTCCACGATCTCGCGATCGGCAGTGCGCATCACCGTGACATCACCGGAGCCAGTGCTGGCGATGAAGGCATAGCGGTAATCGGAGGTGAAGTCGATCATGTGCGGGGTACGAATACCCCGCTCGCCCAGATCAATACGCGCCAGTTCTTCCAGGTTGGCGTCATAAATCCAGAGCTTGTGGGTGCCCTGATCCAGCGCCCAGATTTCGTAATCACTGATCGCCGCGGGCTTCGCAGCCGGCGCCTCCACCACTTCGGCGTCGTCATCATCGCGGGCGCAACCGGCCAGCGCCAGCATCAACACACTGGCTATCATCAATCCGAGGCCGTGCCATTTTGTTTCGCTCATGGTCATCTCCTCCTTAAGGAAACGCTGATTAATTCGTCGCGACTGATCAGAGAAACGGCGTAAACAGCCGGGCCAGACCATCGCGCAGCTTGATCGGCAGCGCGCGCGCATTGAGCATTTCCGGCGTCACCTGCCGGGCGCGGCTGATCTCTGCCTGGCAAAGCGCTTCGAGCTGCTCCGCCAGGGCAAAATCATAACACTCCACATTGAATTCAAAATTCAGCCGCAGGCTGCGCGGATCCCAGTTGGTCGACCCCACAAAGGACCAGCTGCGATCCACCACAAAAAGCTTGCCGTGATTGAACGGCGGCGGCGTCATCCAGACCCGGCAGCCCCACCCCAGCATCTGCCAAAGCTGCGCCATCATGGCCCAGTGCACATAGGGCAGATTATTCTTCTGCGGCAGCACAATATCCACCCGGACCCCGCGCAGCGCCGCCAGATTGAGCGCCGAAACCAGCGTGCGGTCGGGGAGAAAATAAGGGGTCATGATGCTGATGGACTCACGCGCGGTATTGATCGCGGCCAGCAATACCCACTGAAACTTGTCCAGATCCGCATCCGGGCCGTCGGACAAACCTCGCGCCAGCACCGTGCCCTCCTCGCTGGTATCGAGGGTAAACCAGGGCTCACCGGTGAGTTCCTCGCCGGTGGCGAAAGCCCAGTCTTCGGTGAAGACCTGTTGCAACTCCGCCACCACCGGCCCCTGCACGCGAAAATGCAGATCCCGCGCCGGGCGTGGCGGGTTCCCCGAAAGCAGATGATGGGTGCGAATATTCAGCCCGCCGGTAAAACCCACACGGCCATCCACCACCAGCAGTTTGCGGTGATTACGCAGATTGATCCCCGTCAGCCGGGTGGGCCGTCCGGGCAAAAAGCGAGCCGCGGTCACACCGGCGCGGCGCAGTCGCGGCACGGCCGAGGGCCACGAATAGCGCTCGCCGGCGGCATCAATCAACACCCGCACTTGCACGCCCCGTTCTACCGCCGCCGCCAGGGCGTTGATGAAATCACGCCCGACACTGTCATTGCCGAAAATATAGGTACACAGCGTGATACTGCCGCGGGCGCTATTGATGGCTTCCAGCATGGCCGGGTAGGTCTCGTCGCCGTCCTGCAGCAACTCAACCCGGTTACCACTCAGCAAGGGCCGCCGGTCAACCTGATCAATCACCCGGGCCAGATTGGCCAGATGCGCCCGCTTCTGCCCCAGCATTTGCCGCAGAACAGCCCCGCTCACCCGCGCCAGGCGCCTGTCGCCATTCATATCCGGGATATGCAGCGCCCGGGCCTTGCGACGGATCCGATTGATCCCCAGCGTCAGGTACAACAGCACCCCCAGCACCGGGACCAGCAAAAGCAGGGCCAGCCACATCGCCGCCGAACGCGGCTCGCGTTTGGTAAT
>PWYF01000186.1 GCA_003567955.1 Thiotrichales bacterium | reverse complement strand
TTGAAAACGTATCGTGAATACGTTGAAAAGTCGCAACGCAGAGGCTGGCTAACTGGTAAAGCCCCGAAGGGCGGGCCCTGCGGCGCCCATCTGCGGCGTTGCCGTGCTTGCAAAGGCAACCAGGCACGGCGCCTTGCATATGGACGCCGCAGGACCCGCTTCAGACGTGACGAATTAATCAGCGTTTCCCAAGGCCTCGACCGCTCCGGTTGCGAAGTGACGCGCATAAAAAAAGGCGCCCCCTGCGGGGCGCCTTTTCAGCGTTGGCGGAGTGGACGGGACTCGAACCCGCGACCCCCGGCGTGACAGGCCGGTATTCTAACCAGCTGAACTACCACTCCGTCTCCTGGTGGGTGCTGAGGGATTCGAACCCCCGACATTCGCCTTGTAAGGGCGACGCTCTCCCAACTGAGCTAAGCACCCCGAGAGAGCGCGCTAGTTTACGGCATCCTTGAGCGCCTTACCAGCCTTGAATGCCGGTGCCTTGCTGGCCTTGATGGTAATCGTCTGGCCAGTCTGGGGGTTACGCCCGGTACGGGCGGCCCGGCTACGCACGTTGAAGGTGCCGAAACCCACCAGGGAAACCTGGTCACCCTTCTTCAGAGCCTTGGTTACAGAGTCAACAAAAGCGTCAAGCGCACGACCTGCGTCGGCCTTGGTGAGATCGGCCGAAGCCGCGATTTGATCAATCAGTTCTGCCTTGTTCATTGTGCAAGATTCTCCTGTCTTGTTCGCGACGGTGAGTGTTATGCCGCGTTAAAATACTTCAAAAACATCGGAGTGCCACCGCCGTGCATGCTGGCGGGCAGGTCATGCCCGGCACAGGTCCGGCTGTCGTGACAACTCACGCATGCCGGCTGTCCCTGCAACATGGATTCTCCCCTGACACTCTGAGTAACCCGGGCAACACCCTCCTGGCCACCCGGCCCCTGTGTCGGCCGCCCGGCGCACACGACGCCTGACCTCCGACCACCGGACTCGCGCCCGGCCCCGCAGCCTTCCGTGGTTGCGGCACGCCCTGCCCGATCACGAACCAGGGCGCCTGCTTCAAATTTGTTATATCAGTCGCCCGAAAGATGTGTCAACCGCGCTCAGGCAGCCTCACTTCAATGGGCACGCGGCTTGCCACCGGTGACGGTTGTGCTGCTTTCTGACTCACTCCTTGAGACGGCGGGCGCCTTCCCGGCCGATGGCAATGGCAGACGTTGCAAGGCGAACTCGAAAACCTCGTCGATCCAGCGCACCGGACGAATCTCAAGTCGGCTTTTTATGTTCTCCGGAATCTCACTGAGGTCCTTGCGGTTTTCTTCGGGAATCAGAACAGTACGCAAACCTCCTCGACTGGCTGCAAGGAGTTTTTCCTTGAGCCCGCCTATCGGAAGCACTTCACCACGGAGGGTGATCTCGCCAGTCATGGCGACATCGGCTCGCACCGGAATACCACTCAGACTGGAAACCAGCGCCGTGCACAAACCGATCCCGGCACTCGGACCATCCTTCGGGATTGCCCCTTCAGGCAGATGCACATGGATGTCATTGTGCTGGTGAAAATCGGGATCGATACCCAGACTTTCCGCGCGACTGCGCACCACGGTCAACGCCGCACGCACAGATTCCTGCATCACATCGCCGAGCTTGCCGGTATGAATCAGCTTGCCCTTGCCGGGCACGACTGCGGTTTCAATGGACAACAATTCGCCGCCCACTTCGGTCCAGGCCAGGCCAGTGACCTGACCCACCTGGTCTTCCTCTTCGGCAATCCCGTAACGATAACGTGCTACCCCGAGGTAATCGGCGATATTATCCGGCGTGACCGATACTGAGCGGGTCGACTTGTCGCTGAGCAGCTGTTTAACCACCTTGCGACAGATCTTGGCAATTTCACGCTCAAGATTACGCACCCCCGCCTCGCGGGTGTAGCGACGGATAATCTCCAGCAAAGCCGGCTCACCAATCCGGCACTCCTGCTCACCGAGGCCATGATTTTTCAGCTGTTTGGGCAGCAAATACTGGCAGGCAATGGCGATCTTCTCATCCTCGGTATAACCCGGCAGCCGGATCACTTCCATACGATCAAGCAGAGCCGCCGGGATGTCCAGGGTGTTGGCAGTCGCCACAAACATCACGTCAGAGAGATCGAAGTCGACCTCCAGATAGTGGTCATTGAAGGTATTGTTCTGCTCCGGATCCAGCACCTCAAGCAAGGCCGACGCCGGATCGCCCCGGAAATCCATCGCCATCTTGTCTATTTCGTCAAGCAGGAACAACGGGTTACGGGTGCCGGCCCGGGTCAGATTTTGCATCACCTTGCCCGGCATGGAGCCGATATAGGTCCGCCGGTGGCCCCGGATCTCGGCCTCGTCCCGCACGCCGCCCAGCGACATGCGGATGAACTTGCGATTGGTCGCCCGCGCGATACTGCGCCCGAGCGAGGTCTTGCCTACCCCGGGCGGGCCCACCAGGCAGAGAATCGGCCCCTTGAGGCGACGCACGCGCTGCTGCACGGCAAGATACTCAAGAATACGCTCCTTGACCTTCTCCAGACCGTAGTGATCTTCGTCCAGCACCCGCTCGGCCACGCCGATATCCTTACGCAGACGGCTCTTTTTCTTCCACGGCACGTCCAGCAGCGTATCCAGATAATTGCGAACCACCGTAGCCTCGGCGGACATGGGCGACATCATGCGCAGCTTGGCCAGCTCGGCTTCGGCCTTCTTGCGGGCCTCGGCTGACATGCCGGCCTCCTCAATGCGCCGTTCCAGCGCTTCCAGCTCACTGCCACCCTCTTCCAGGTCACCCATTTCCTTCTGAATGGCCTTCATCTGTTCATTGAGGTAATACTCGCGCTGGCTTTTCTCCATCTGCTGCTTGACGCGACCGCGAATACGTTTCTCAATCCGCAGCAACTCAATCTCGCCTTCAATCAGCGCCATCACGTGTTCCAGGCGCTTGTGCACAGAAAGCATTTCCAGCACCTGTTGCTTTTGCTCCAGCTTCAGCGACAGATGCGCAGCAATGGTGTCGGCAAGACGTCCGGGCTGTTCAATACCGGACAGCGAGGTCAGCACTTCGGCAGGGACCTTCTTGTTGAGCTTCACATACTGATCGCACAGGGAGAGCACCGAGCGCATCAGCACTTCCAGCTCACGATCCGCCTCATCGGGATCGGCCTCCAGCAAGGTATAACGGGCCCGCAGGCAGTCTTCAGCGGGCTCCATGGCATCCAGGCTTGCGCGCCGGCTGCCCTCGACGAGGACCTTGACCGTGCCGTCAGGCAGCTTGAGCAGTTGCAGCACGCTTGCCAGCGTGCCGGTGCCATACACATCCTCTCTGCCGGGATCATCCACTTCGGCACTGGTCTGCGCCACCAGCATGATCTGCTTGTCATCGGCCATGGCCGCCTCAAGCGCCTCAATGGATTTCTCGCGCCCGACAAACAACGGGATCACCATGTGCGGATAAACCACCACGTCACGCAGTGGCAAAAGTGGCGCCACGCCGGCAGTGGGGAGCGGGGTGTTTTCGACAGGCTTGTCGGCCATGAAATCAGTCCTCTGGTCGTATGCGCGGCATCCGGCATCACCCGTCACAAACAGGCACGTCGGCATACCTTCTCATACAGGTAATATGGGGGTTGTCACGACCGTTTTCAATGCGCCCCGCCCGAACGCCGCCCGGCCAGGCAGCCGGGCGGCGTCTGGCGGCTTACTTGTCGGAGGCCGCGACCTGGGAATCGCCCGATTCGTAGATGATATAGGGCTTGCCCTCGCCACTGATGGTGGCGTCATCCACCACCACCTTGCTGGCATTCTCAAGCGACGGCAGGTCATACATGGTATCGAGCAGCGCGGTCTCGAGAATGGTGCGCAGACCACGGGCACCGGTCTTGCGCTCCATTGCCTTGCGTGCGGCAGCACGCAGCGCCTCCTCGGTGAATTCCATTTCACAGCCCTCCATCTCGAAGAGCTTCTGGTATTGCTTGGTGAGTGCGTTGCGAGGCTCCTTGAGAATCCGCACCAGCGCGTCCTCGTCGAGTTCGTCAAGCGTGGCAACCACTGGCAGGCGACCGACAAACTCGGGGATCAGACCAAATTTCATCAAATCCTCGGGCTCGACCGAGAACAGGACTTCACCAATATTGCGCTCCTGCTCGCTGCCCCGGACTTCAGCGGCAAAACCAATGCCCCGCTCCTGACTGCGTTCGCGGATGATCTTCTCCAACCCGGCAAAAGCACCACCACAGATAAACAGGATGTTACTGGTATCAACCTGCAGGAATTCCTGCTGTGGATGCTTGCGCCCACCCTGCGGCGGCACCGAGGCCACGGTGCCCTCGATCAGCTTGAGCAGGGCCTGCTGCACCCCCTCGCCGGAGACATCGCGGGTGATGGAGGGGTTGTCGGCCTTGCGCGAAATCTTGTCGATTTCGTCAATGTAGACAATCCCGGTCTGGGCCTTTTCTACGTCGTAATCGCACTTCTGCAAAAGCTTCTGGATGATGTTTTCAACATCCTCGCCCACATAACCGGCTTCGGTCAGCGTGGTGGCATCAGCAATGGTAAAGGGCACATCCAGAATCCGCGCCAGGGTTTCGGCAAGCAGCGTCTTGCCCGAACCGGTGGGCCCGATCAGCAGGATATTACTTTTGGACAGCTCCACGCCGTCCTGGCTACTGCGGGCATTGAGGCGCTTGTAGTGATTGTAGACCGCCACCGAGAGAATTTTCTTGGCGGGGTTCTGGCCAATCACATACTCGTCAAGAATGTCATTGATTTCACGCGGCGTGGGCAGGCTGGCGCGCTCGCTTTCAGCCTTTTCCTGCAACTCCTCGCGAATGATGTCATTGCACAGGTCCACGCACTCATCACACACGAACACCGATGGCCCGGCGATCAGCTTGCGCACCTCGTGCTGGCTCTTGCCACAAAAGGAACAGTGGAGCAGCTTGCCGTTATCGCCGCCCTTGTCTCGCGTGTCATTGGTCATCTATTTGCTCCGGCTCGCCGATGGGTATTTGCGGAGATCTGTGCTGACAGATATATCATGCAAAAACGCCAGCCCACAATGCCTGTGACAGGCGTTCATCGGCTACGTTCCACCGCCGGTACAATCAGGACTCACCAGCACCGGCCGGCGTGTGGCGATCCTTCAGCAGGCCGTCAATCAACCCGTATTCGCGAGCCTGATCCGAACTCATGAAGCGGTCGCGGTCGGTATCCTGCTCGATCACCTCCATGGACTGACCGGTGTGCCGGGAGAGAATCGTGTTGAGGCGTTCGCGCACCAGCAGAATTTCACGGGCATGGATATCGATATCGCTGGCCTGGCCCTGGAAGCCGCCCATGGGCTGATGAATCATCATGCGTGAATGCGGCAGACTGAAACGCTTGCCCTTCTCGCCCGCCGCCAGCAACACCGCGCCCATACTCGCCGCCTGGCCCACGCAAATGGTACTGACATCACTGCGAATGAACTGCATGGTGTCATATATAGCCAGCCCCGCGGTAACAGACCCGCCCGGCGAGTTGATATAGAGGTGGATATCCTTGTCGGGGTTTTCCGACTCCAGAAACAGCAACTGCGCCACCACCAGGTTGGCCATGCCATCCTCGATGGGACCAACCACGAATACCACCCGCTCCTTGAGCAGGCGCGAGAAAATATCGTAGGCCCGCTCGCCGCGCGCGGTCTGTTCCACCACCATGGGCACGAGATTCATGGCCTGGGTGGGGATGGATTGTCCCCCACTGTGATCTGAATTACTCATAATTGATCATCCTGTTGTCGGCCGTTCCGGTCCAGGCCTGGCAGGCCTCAGCCCTGCTGCTGACCAACCAGTTCCTCAAAATCAACCTTGCTGCTTTTGACCTTGACCTTGTCAAGCAGGTAATCCACCACCTGCTCTTCCATGGCCATGGCCTCGATACTGCGTCGGGCATTGGCATCGCCAAGGTAGGCGCGGGCCATTTCCTGGGGGTTTTCGGTGCCGGCCACCAGCTCGCTGACGGTATCCTTGACCCGCTGTTCCTCCAGCTTGAGCTCATGCTCGCGGATCACCGCCCCCACCAGCAGCCCCAGTGCCACACGGCGACTGGCCTCTTCCTCGAACAGCTCCCGCGGCAATTCCGGCGCCTGATCACTGCCCTGCTGCAACCCCATGCGCTGCAGCATATCCTGACGCAATCGGGCGATTTCGTCATCCACCAGCGCGCCGGGCACCTCCACCGGGTTATATTCATACAGGCCGTCCATAACCTGTTTCTTGAGACGCTGGCGACTGGCCTGCCGGGCCTCGCGCTCCATACTCTCGCGCAATTGCTCGCGCAGTTTTGACATGCCGCCTTCGTTGATGCCCAGCTTGCTGGCAAAGTCATCGTCAAGCTCGGGTAATTCAGGCTCGGACACCGAATGCACATGGGCCGTAAACTCGGCTTTTTTCCCGGCCAGATGTTCGGCGTTATAGTCCTTGGGAAACTTGACCTTGAACTTCAGGTCCTCACCGGCCCGGGCGCCCTTCAGGCCTTTTTCAAAGTCTTCCAGCATCTGCCCGGCGCCGAGTTCGATATTGGCCTTTTCAGCCTTGCCGCCTTCAAAGGCTTCACCATCAATGCGACCTTCAAAGTCGACCACCAGCCGATCGCCATCGGTCGCCTTGCGCTCAACGTCGCGCCACTCGGCATGCTGTTTGCGGATACGATCAAGCAGCTTGTCCATATCGGCGTCGGTGATTTCGGCCTCAGGCCGGGTCACCTCGATTTTGGCCGGGTCGGCCAGCTTGATTTCCGGAAACACCTCGATCACGGCGGTATAGCTGAAGGGCTTGCCGGGCTCCAGGGTTTGCGGCTCAATCCGGGGTTGACCGGCCGGGTTGAGTTCTTCTTTTTGCAGGGCCTCGCCATAGGTGGACTGAATCAGGTCGCCCAGCACTTCCTGGCGCACCTGCTCGCCATACTGCTGGCGGACAATCCGCATGGGCACCTTGCCGGGCCGAAAGCCCTTGATCTTCGCCGTGCGCGCGAGCTGCCTGAGCTTGTTCTCGACGGCATTCTCAACCTGCTCGGCGGGCACCTCGACGTTGATACGACGTTCCAGCGTACCGGTGGATTCTACGGAAACTTGCATGCACGGACCTCAAAATCAATCGGGTTTGGCAGCCGGCCCTGGCGGCCGGCCACATGACTGGTGCGAAAGGAGAGACTCGAACTCTCACGGGGTTGCCCCCACCGGGACCTAAACCCGGCGCGTCTACCAATTCCGCCACTTTCGCGCGCCACGACCTGACGCAGTTTCCGGGAACGGAATCCGCGGGCGCAGCGGCGCAGTATACCGGCTGGCCGGAGTCCGGCAAAACCCGGCGGACGGGACTTCGATCAAGTGCCCGTACGAAACTCGCCTGTCAGGTGCAAAGTGCGGCCGTCCGGGTTGGTCAGCATGTAGGCCCCGGGGCTATCCGCATTATCAACGCGAAACACCACTGTGGAGGGCAACAACACCGGGCGCCGGAATGCCACATCCAGGGTTACCGGACCTTCCGGCCGCGCCGGGACCAGGGCCGCGGCACAACGGGCATAACTCCACATGCCATGGGCGATGGCGCGAGGGAAGCCAAACAGCTTTGCCAGCAACGGATGCATGTGAATGGGGTTGATATCCCCGGCCTGAACACCGTAGCGACGCCCCAGGCCGGCATCCAGCTGCCATTCATCCATGACCGTATAGTCCTGCGGATCAGGCAGTGCGGTTTTACCGCCCTGTTTGCCACCACGACTGCGGCCGCGTACAAGATTGGTGCTGATGCCGGTCCACACCCGTTCGCCGGCCGCGTCATCAACCTCGGTATACAGATCAAACTCCAGACCCTTTTCCACATCACGGTGGCCACCCACGCGCACACGCAGATTGAGCGGCTCATCCACCGCCAGCGGACGCTTCTGCTCGATATGGTTACGCAAATGCACGGCGCCCACGAGTTTGAGCGGGAATTGCGGATGGGTCATGACCGTCATGTGCATGGGGGCGGCCAATACATGCGGGAATGTCAGCGGCAATGTGTCCGCGGTCTCGAAACCGCAAATTTCCCGGTAACGCCCAAGCCGCCCGGGATCCGGCACTACGCCCTGCAGTCTGGCTTCAATCGACGGAATCGTCTGCCCGTCGCGCAAACCCGACTTGCGCGCAATCGCCGCGCGCGCAAAACCGCGCACCACAGAAGGCATGCTTTCCAGATTCAGTTCAACCGCGGTTTCACTCATTACAAGCCTCCGGCTCAGGCGCCGATCAGTGACTGGCCACACACGCGCACGGTCTGGCCGGAAATGCCGGCCGCGCCAGGCGCACTGAAAAAGCAAATCAACTCGGCCACATCGATGGGCTGCCCGCCCTGGGACATGGAGTTCATGCGCCGTCCCCCCTCGCGAATCACAAAGGGCATGGCGGCGGTCATGTCCGTTTCGATAAAGCCGGGCGCCACGGCATTGATGGTCACACCCCGCTTGGCAAGCTCAGGCGCCCGGGCCTGCACATAACCGATCAGCCCGGCCTTGCTGGCGCCGTAGTTGGTCTGACCCAGATTACCGGCGATGCCGCCAATCGAGGACAGACAAATCACGCGCCCGCCCTCGTTGAGCGTGCCGGTCTTGTCCAGTTCGGCATCAATGCGGGTGACGGCCTCGAAATTGATGGACATCACCATATCCCAGTAATGCTGTGGCATGTTGGCCAGTTTCTTGTCACGCGTGACACCGGCATTGTGTACCACCACATCCACGCCACCGCGCTCTTGCTTCAGAAAGGCAGCGATTTTCTGCGGCGCATCCTCGGCGGTAATATCCACCGCCAGAGCGCTCCCGCCCACCTTGTCGGCTGTTGCCTTGAGCGCCGCTTCCGCCGCGGGGATATCCAGACACACCACATGAGCGCCCTCGGCCGCCAGACGTTCGGCCGTGGCGGCGCCAATGCCGCGCGCGGCGCCCGTTACCAGCGCCGTACGCCCATCAAGCACCCTGCTCAGGGGCGGATTGTCGGGCTTGCCCGCGTCATTGTTCACCCGCACAGGCTGACCATCCACATAAGCGGAATGCCCGGTGAGGAAAAAACGCAGCGGCCAGATCACATGCTCCTCGGCGCCTTCGCCCACATACACCATATTGGCGGTGGCACCACGGCTGCCGATTTCCTTGCCCAGTGAACGGGTAAAGCCTTCCACCGCGCGGCGTGTAGCAGCGGCCACCGGGTCAGCGGCTTCCTCGGGGATCGCCGTGACAACCAGAAAACGGGCGTTCTGGTTCATGCTGCGCATGACCGGATTAAGGCTCTGCCAGAGACCGGCCAGGTCAGCCGGGGCCTTTACCCCGGAGGCATCCACCACGGCCGCATCCAGCCGACTTTCGCCGTCGCTGTTCGGTGAAGCGACCACCTCGGCGCCTGCCTTCTCCAGGCCGTCCCTGAGCACGGACATGGCGCTTGCATTGCCAGCGTCAGCCAGCAGCACCCGCTTGCCTTCCAGCGGACGCTCGGCATAAGGGCCATCCGCACGCGCAAGCTCACCCGGTGTAGGCAGCCCGACCGCGCCAATGGCGCGCCGGGTCACCGGATTGCCAGCCAGACGAATAAGGTAATCGCTCATAGTCCCTAGCTCCCTTGATCAACAGTACTTGCAAGCCGGCGTAATAAACCCAACCGGCAGCCAACAACTAAATTCAATCAGCCCTGGTTGCCGTTCATCGGCTCGTAGCGCTGCCCGTCCTCGCTGAGCTGATACAGCGGATCGGGCACGACTTCCGGGTCATAGGCTTCCTTCTTGAGCTTGGTCTTCTGGTATTTGAAAGTCGAGGTGGTCTCCTGGCCCGTACGCGTGCGGATATACAACGGTATGGCATAACCCGGCAGGCGCTCGTTGAGATGGCGGGCCAGTCCCTCCGGGTCAAATTCAGCGCCGTCATCCAGCGTCACTGCAGCCATGCCGGCCCGCCCTTCGGCACCCGGAATCTCGACGCCGTAGACCACGGATTCAATAATGCCCTCAAAGCTGTTGACCGCCTGCTCTACCTCGGTGGTGGCCACATTCTCGCCCTTCCAGCGGAAGGTGTCGCCCAGGCGATCCACGAACTGGATATGCTTGAGGCCCATGTCACGGACCAGGTCGCCCGTGTTGAACCAGCAGTCGCCGTTCTTGAAGGCGTCTTTCAGCAGTTTTTTCTCGCTCGCATCCTTGCTGGTGTAGCCATCGTAGGGCGCGAATTTGGATACCTTGGAGAGCAACAGGCCGACCTCCCCGCGTCCGACCTTGCGCAACCGGCCCTGCTCGTCCCGGATCGGCTCTTCTGTTTCAGTGTCATATTCGACAATGGCGTAGGCATAAGGCGTAAAGCCGCAGGACTGCTCCTGATCATATGTATTGGTAAACAGCAGGTTACACTCGCTGGCACCATAGAACTCATTGATGTGCGGGATCTTGAAGCGTTGCCGGAATTCAGTCCACAGCTCCGGCCGCAGCCCATTGCCGAGCACCACACGTATGCGGTGCGTGCGCTCTTTTTCGCTCTCCGGCTGATTGAGCAGATAACGACACAACTCGCCGATATACACAAATGCCGTGGCATTGTAATGATGAATGTCATCCCAGAAGCGCGAGGCAGAGAATTTGCGGGCAATCGCGAGGGTGGCGCCCGAACCCATGCAGGCGCTCCAGGACAAGGTCAGGGCATTGTTGTGATAAAGCGGCAAGGGGCAATAAAAAACATCTTCCGGCGACATGCGCAACGAGGTCAGGCCCACGCCGGCCAGCGCCTTGAGCCAGCGCCCATGGGACATCACGGCCGCCTTGGGCATGCCCGTGGTGCCCGAAGTAAACACATAAAAGGCCCCATCACTGGTGGTGAGCTCGTCCGTCTCGGGCGGCTCGGCATCACTGGCGTTGGTCAGCGCTTCCTCCAGGTTTCTGAAGCCTTCCACAGGCGTCTGGTTGTCATAATCCGCCAGCCAGAAACGCCCCTCGCCAAGCGTATCCGGCAACTGCTCACGCACCGTGTCCAGCCCTTCAGCGCATTCGCTGCCGATGATCATGGCTTTGGGGTTGGTGATCTTCAGGCTATGGGCCAGCACATCCCCGCGCTGGTTGTGGTTGAGCATGATGCCCACGGCGCCAAGCTTGACCACCCCGGCGGCGGCCAGCAGCAGATCAACCCGGTTTTCCATCATCAGCGCCACACCATCACCACGGCCCACGCCGCAATCACGCAGCAATGAGGCAATGCGGTTGGCCCGGGCATTGAATTCAGCATAGGTATAACTGCGGTGCGCATCACGCATGGCCACGCGATCGGCATGAATGGCGGCCTGTTTGCGCAGCATCCGGCCAATGGACATCGGGCGCCCGGGCTTGTTTTTGATCAGCAGACCCAGACCCCGGAAAAGCGCGCGCGGGTTACGTGAAGTTCTGCGCATACCGCGCAGCAGCTCCCCCAGAGTGATTTCGCGCTTGATTTCACTCATACATGTTCTCCATGATTTTTTGAATGCGTATACAAAACCGCCGGACCCGGAACAGCCACTTGCTTTGCTGTGCCGTGATCCGGCGGTTGTTCGGTTCCGGGCCAGCCGGGCCCGGATGCTGCATCAGCCGCCAGCTGCCACCTGTTTATTCTCTGCGGAATTTTCCAGTGAAGCAGCCGGATTAACCAGGTATTCCGGATCAAAGTCATCCGTCAGGATACACTCGTAGCGAAGCGCATCATACTCGC
>PWYF01000067.1 GCA_003567955.1 Thiotrichales bacterium | reverse complement strand
GTCATTTCCACCACCGTCACCCGGCTGCCCAGGGCAGAATAGGCGGTGGCCATTTCCAGGCCAATAATGCCGCCGCCGATGATCAGCAGGCGGGACGGGATATCGGGCAGTTGTAATGCCCCCGTGGAGTCCATGATCCGGTCGTCTTCCGGGGCGCCGGGCAGCGCAGCCGATTGCGAGCCGGCGGCGATAATGGCCTGTTCGAAATGCAGCCGGCGTTTGCCCTCGTCATCCTCGATGGTCAATTCATGACTGCCGGTGAACTCGCCGTGGCCCCGGATCACCTCGACCTTGCGCTTTTTGGCGAGGCCGGTGAGGCCATTGGTGAGCTGGGCGACCACGCCATCCTTCCACTCACGCAATGCCTTGACGTCAATTTTCGGCTCGCCAAAGCGCACGCCGTGGTCACTCATGTCCCGGGCCTCACGAATGACTCGAGCCGCATGTAGCAAGGCCTTGGACGGAATGCAGCCGACATTGAGACACACACCACCAAGCACGGGGTAGCGTTCCACCAGAGTGACATCGAGGCCCAGGTCAGCCGCGCGAAAAGCGGCGGCATAACCGCCCGGGCCGCTGCCAAGCACCACCAGGTCGGTGGAGATATCAGCCTTGCCGGTGTGTGCCGCGGATGCCGGGCTTTCCGGCCGAGGTGCTGACGCAGTTTCAGGTGGCCGGTCAGTTGTCGGTGATGAGGCTGAAGGCGCTTGTTCAGGCGTACGGGGCTGTTCTGCCGCAGCTGCGTCGGCCTGGGTCTCCAGGATCGCAATGGCAGTACCTTCAGCCACCTTGTCACCCACGCTGACCAGTACATCCACCACCTTGCCGGCTTCGGGGGCGGGCACTTCCAGGGAGGCCTTGTCGCTTTCCAGGGTAATCAGTGACTGTTCCTGTTCCACCTGATCGCCGGGCTGGACCAGGACTTCGATCACATCGACTGCCTCGAAGTCACCAATATCCGGGACCCTGATTTCATGCTGCTTGCTCATGGATGATTCCTACAGGCTCAGCTGGTGCGGATCGGCCAGCAGTGTGGCGAGATGGGTGGTGAAGCGGGCGGCCTCTGCGCCATCGATCACCCGATGATCATAGGAAAAGGACAGTGGCAGCATCAGTCGGGGTTGCCACTGTCCATCAGTGTAAACAGGGCGTGTCTGTGTTCTGGAAACGCCCAGGATACCGACTTCAGGGGCATTGATGATGGGCGTGAAAGCGGTGCCACCAATGCCGCCCAGGCTGGAGATGGAAAAACAGCCGCCTTGCAGATGATCGGGCTTGAGTTTGCCATCCCGGGCCAGCTCGGCCAGCTCCGCGGTTTCCCGGGCGAGCTGGTAAATCCCCTTGCGGTCGGCCTCGCGTATGACGGGCACCAGCAGACCATCGGGGGTGTCCACAGCCACGCCAATGTTGACGTACTGCTTGAGAATCAGGTGTTCCCCATCCGGGTCCAGGGAACTGTTGATGCGGGGGAACTCACGCAGGGCCGTGGCACAGACGTTGAGCAGGATCGCCAGCATGGTGAGTTTGACGCCATGACGGCCGGCATCGCCCTGCAGCGCCTTGCGCAGGCGTTCGATTTCGGTGACGTCAGCTTCCTCAAACTGGGTGACGTGGGGAATGGAAGCCCAGCTGCGTTGCAGGTGCGGCCCCGCCTTGCGCTGGATGCGACTGAGCGGGATGCGTTCGGTGGCGCCGAAGCGTGAAAAATCCACTGCCGGGGGTGGCGTCATGCCGGGCACGGCCTGTCTTGCGCCGCCCTGGCCAATAACCCCCTTGACGAAGGCCTGGACATCCTCGCGCATGATGCGGCCCCGGGGGCCGCTGCCCTCGACCCGGGCCAGATCCACCCCGAGTTCGCGGGCAAATTTGCGCACGGCCGGGCTGGCGTGCACTGGCGTGGGCGTGTTGGGCACGTCCCCGGTTGCCGGCGCGGGTCGTGGCCCGGCATCGGCTGTGGCGGTTGCGGTGTCTGGCGTGGCGCTGTCGGTGTCACGGGAAAAGGCTTCATCGGCGGCAGGGGAGGGGGTTTCGGTCGTTTTCCGTGTTTCAACCTCTGCCTGATGATCATTGTCAGTTCCGGCGGGGGGCGGCTGGTCTGCCTTTGCCGACGCTTCGGTGTCGCTGTCGGCAGACCCGGTGGCCGTCACTTCCAGTGTGGCCACCAGGTCGCCTTCGCTGACCTTGTCTCCCACGGCGACATTAATCTCCTTGATGGTGCCGGCAATCGGGGACGGCACCTCCAGCGAGGCCTTGTCGCTTTCCAGGGTAATCAGCGACTGCTCCTGTTCCACCTGATCGCCGGCACTGACCAGCACCTCGATGACATCCACGGCATCGAAGTCGCCAATATCCGGGACCCTGACTTGCTCAATGGTGGCCAAAACGCATGCTCCTCATGTCGACTTGTGCCGTTGTTGACCGACGCCTAGCGCGTCCAGGGAGGCGCCGGCTCGGTGCTGATGTCGTATTTGCGGATTGCTTCGCGCACACGGGTGGCTTTGATTATGTCGTTGGCAGCCAACTCGTGCAGTGCCGCCAGGGCAATATGATAGCGGTCCACTTCAAAGTAGCGGCGCAATTCCGGACGCGTATCGCTGCGGCCGAAGCCGTCGGTGCCGAGGACCCGGTAGGGGGCGGGAACCCAGGCCCGGATCTGGTCGGCAACGGCCTGCATGTAGTCACTGGCGGCCACCACCGGCGCCTGTTCACCATCCAGGCATTGTTCGACATAGCTGCGACGCGGCTTCTTGCCCGGGTTCAGCATGTTCTGACGATCCGTGTCCAGGCCGTCACGACGCAGTTCGGTAAAGCTGGTTACACTCCAGACATCGGCGCTGATGCCCCAGTCCTCCAGCAGCAGTTCAGCGGCGGCCTGCGTCTCGCGCAGGATGGTGCCCGACCCCAGCAGCCGGACCCGGGGCAGGCGTTTTTTGCGGCGCGTAGCCGGGCCCTTTTCCAGCCGGTACATGCCCCGCAGGATGCCATCCTCGACGCCCCCGGGCATGGCCGGGTGAGGATAGTCTTCATTCATGACGGTCAGGTAATAGTAGACATCTTCATGGCGTTCATACATGCGCTTCATGCCTTCATGCACGATCACCGCCAGTTCATAGCCATAGCAGGGGTCATAACTGATGCAGTTGGGGATGGCTGACATCAGCAAGTGGCTGTGACCGTCCTGATGCTGGAGCCCTTCGCCGTTGATCGTGGTGCGGCCGGCGGTGCCGCCGAGCAGAAAACCGCGGGCCCGACTGTCACCGGCGGCCCACATCAGATCCCCCACGCGCTGGAAGCCGAACATGGAATAGAAAATATAGAAGGGGATCATGCTGATGCCATGGTTACTGTAGGCCGTGGCGGCAGCCAGCCAGGAAGAAAAGGCGCCGGCCTCGGTGATGCCTTCTTCCAGGATCTGGCCTTTCTTGTCCTCGCGGTAATAGGCCAGCTGTTCAATATCCGGTGGTTCGTACAACTGGCCTGCGGGGGCATAAATGCCAAGCTGACGGAACAGCCCTTCCATCCCGAAGGTGCGGGCTTCATCCGGAACAATAGGGACAATGCGGGGGCCGATTTCCTTGTCGCGTACCAGCGTCGAGAGCAGCCTGACGAAAGCCATGGTGGTGGAAATGTTCCTCTCGCCACTGCCGTCCAGCACGGTCTTGAAGCTGGACAAGGGTGGCACCTTGATTTCAGGGGCCTCGCGCCGGCGGAAGGGCAGTGAACCACCCAGCGCCTTGCGGCGCTCGCGCAGATACTGCATTTCCGGGCTGTCTTCGGGCGGCTTGAAGTAGGGGGCCTCCTCAAGCTGTTCATCATCAATCGGGATGTTGAACCGGTCGCGGAAGCGGCGTAGCGCCTTGCCCCCGACCTTTTTCTGCTGGTGGCTGATATTCTGGGCCTCGCCGGCTTCGCCCATGCCATAGCCCTTGACGGTCTTGGCCAGGATCACCGTGGGCTGGCCTTTGTGGGCGGTGGCGGCGGCATAGGCGGCATACATCTTGTGCGGATCATGCCCGCCCCGGTTGAGCCGCCAGATGTCTTCGTCAGTCAGCCGCGCGACCATTTCCTTCAGCTCGGGATATTTGCCGAAGAAATGCTCCCGGGTATAGGCCCCGCCCTTGAGTTTGTAATTCTGATATTCGCCGTCAACAGCTTCTTCCATGCGTTGCTGGAGCAGGCCCCGGGTGTCGCGGGCGATCAGCGGATCCCAGTAGGATCCCCAGATGACCTTGATCACATTCCAGCCGGCGCCGCGGAACTCACCCTCGAGCTCCTGGATAATCTTGCTGTTACCGCGTACCGGGCCATCCAGGCGTTGCAGGTTGCAGTTAACCACAAAGATCAGGTTGTCGAGGTTTTCCCGCGCGGCAATATCAATGGCCCCCAGCGATTCGGGCTCATCCATCTCGCCATCGCCCATGAAAGCCCAGACCTTGCGATCCCCGGCATCGGCCAGCCCCCGATCGTGCAAATACTTCATGAAGCGCGCCTGGTAGATGGCCATGATCGGTCCCAGCCCCATCGAGACGGTGGGGAATTGCCAGAAGTCCGGCATCAGCCAGGGGTGGGGGTATGACGACAGCCCCGGGGCGTTGGCTTCCTGACGGAAGCGATCCAGGTCTTTCTCATCCAGCCGGCCTTCCAGATAGGCGCGAGCGTAAATGCCGGGCGCGGAATGGCCCTGGATGTAGACCAGGTCGCCACCATTTTCTGCCTCGGGGCCGCGGAAAAAATGATTGAAGCCGACGTCGTAGAGCGTGGCAGCAGAGGCAAAGCTGGCAATATGTCCACCGAGGCCGGCATGTTGCTGGTTGGCACGCAATACCATGGCCATGGCGTTCCAGCGAATAATCGAACGCAGCCGCCACTCCAGATCTGGGTCGCCCGGGGTGGTGGTTTCCAGCGCAGGGGGGATAGTGTTGATATAGGCGGTGTTGGGGCTGAAGGGAATAAAAGCACCGGAGCGGCGAGATTTTTCTATCAGGCGTTCCAGCAGGAAATGGGCTCTTTCCGGGCCCTCGGCATGCAGGACCCCTTCCAGGGCTTCAAGCCATTCCGCGGTTTCCTGCGGGTCGCTGTCGTGATGTTCGTCCATTCGCGGGCTGATGCCTCCCCGGGTAACCAGTATGAACCTTGTGTCCCGCATGGTAGTCCCAGTACGCACTAGATTTCCACGTCAGGGTGATGGCACGCGGAGCCAGACCGTCAAAAGACCGGCAGAGACGTTTGTTCCTGTCACGATACGCGTTAGAATGCAATCCCAAGGCTTTTACCGGTTAACCAGCAGAGGTCCGATGCGCTCGCCAGGCAATATGGTTTCAATCCTGACGGATGTTCGCCCCACCAGGGAGGCGATGGCATCGGGCCGGCCTTTCGCGCTTTTACCTCCCAAGAATCTTCAGTCCACCCGCTGTCGCAGTGCCCGGCAAGGCGTTGGGGTGGATGCCGGTCTGTTGTTTCCGGCGCACTTGCAAAGGGACCCGAATGAGTAACGATCTGAGAGAAAATTACCGTACCTCAGCGCTCTTCGGCGGTAATGCCGAATTCATGGAGAGCTTTTACGAAAAATATCTGCAGTCTCCTGAGTCGGTGCCGGCGCACTGGCGCGAGTATTTTGAAGGGATGGAACAGGAAGCCGGACGGGCTGATGTCGCGCACCTTCCGATCCGGGAGTCATTCGAGCAGCTGGCGCGCAGCCGGGGTAACGGCCATACCGCGGTCAGCGGCGGTCTTTCTCCCGATGCGGCGCAGCGCCAGGCAGGCGTGCTCCGCCTGATTAACGGCTATCGCGTGCGAGGTCACCAGCAGGCCCGGATTGATCCGCTCGGGTTGATGGAACGGCCTTATATCCCTGATCTTGACCCGGCCTATCACGGGCTCGGTGAAGCCGACATGGGTACCGAGTTCAATACCGGGTCGCTGTTTGCCGAGGAACGCCTGCCGCTGCGCCACATTATCGATATTGTCAAAAGTGTGTATTGCGGCACCATTGGCGCCGAGTACATGCATATCACGGATACCGCCGAGAAGCGCTGGATCCAGAAACGGCTGGAAGGCAGTTATGGCCAGACGCTTTTCAGTGAGGAAGAAAAGCGCAATATCCTGCGACATCTGTCGGCGGCCGAAGGCCTGGAAAAATACCTGCACACCCGTTATGTCGGGCAAAAGCGCTTTTCCCTGGAGGGCTGCGAAAGCCTCATGCCCCAGCTCGATGACATGATCACCCGGGCGGCGCGCGCCGGGGTTCAGGATGTGGTGCTGGGGATGGCGCACCGGGGGCGCATCAATGTGCTGGTTAATCTGCTGGGCAAGTCGCCGAAGGAGTTGTTCGAGGAGTTCGAGGGCAAGATTGATATCGAGAGCCTGAGCGGTAGCGGTGATGTGAAATATCACATGGGCTTTTCCTCGGATCTCGAGATAGAGAAGCAGCGGGTGCATCTGGCGCTGGCGTTTAATCCTTCGCATCTGGAAATTGTTAATCCGGTGGTGGTGGGTTCGGTACGTTCGCGGCAGGAGCGCCGGGGCGATCGCACCGGCGACAATGTACTGCCGGTCACCATTCACGGCGATGCCTCTTTCTCGGGGCAGGGCGTGGTGATGGAAGTGCTTAATATGTCGCAGGCACGCGGGTTTGCCACCGGCGGCACGATGCATCTCATCATCAATAACCAGATCGGTTTTACCACCAGTAATCCGCTGGATTCACGCTCCACCCCCTATTGCACCGATGTGGCCAAGATGGTCCAGGCGCCGATATTCCACGTCAATGGCGATGACCCGGAAGCGGTGCTGTTCGCCACCCGTGTGGCGCTGGATTTCCGCAATGAGTTCCACAAGGATGTCGTGATTGATCTGGTGTGTTTCCGTCGGCATGGTCATAACGAGGCGGACGAGCCTTCGGTCACCCAGCCGGAAATGTACCGTCGGATCAAGGACCACCCGGGCACACGCTCGCTGTATGTCCAGCGTCTGATCGAGCAGCAGGTGACTGATGACGAGCAGGCCCGGGCGATGATTGACGAATATCGCGACGGGCTGGACCAGGGCCACAATATTGTGCGCAAGACCCTGGGCATGGTGGGCAACGAGTACACCATCGACTGGTCGCAGTACAACACGCGCGACTGGAACCAGAAAGTCGATACCAGCATTCCCGCCGAGCGCATGCGTTCGCTGGTTGAACGTCTCACCCGCTTGCCCGAAGGTTTCGAGCCGCATTCCCGGGTGCGCCGTATTCTGGATGACCGGCGCAAGATGGCGGCTGGCGCCGTGCCGGTGGACTGGGGTCTGGCGGAAAACCTGGCCTATGCCTCGCTGGTGGAAGATGGTTACCGGGTGCGGCTGACCGGACAGGACAGTGGTCGTGGCACCTTCTTCCACCGCCACGCGGTGTTGTTTAACCAGAATGATGGCCAGCCCTGGATCCCCCTGCAGCATATTCATCCGCGCCAGGCGGACTTTGCGGTGATTGATTCACTGTTGTCCGAGGAAGCCGTGCTGGGCTTTGAGTATGGCTACTCCACGGCGGATCCTTCCGCGCTGGTGGTCTGGGAAGCCCAGTATGGTGACTTTGCCAATGGCGCCCAGGTGGTGATTGATCAGTTCATCAGTTCCGGTGAGGCCAAGTGGCAGCGGCTGTGCGGGCTGGTGATGTTCCTGCCTCACGGCTACGAGGGGCAGGGGCCGGAACATTCCTCGGCCCGACTGGAGCGCTACCTGCAACTGTGCGCCGAACACAACATGCAAGTCTGTGTGCCCAGCACCCCGGCACAGATGTTTCATATGTTGCGCCGGCAAATGTTGCGGCCCTACCGGCGACCACTGGTGGTGATGACGCCCAAGAGCATGCTGCGCCGGCGCCTGTCGACCTCGCAGCCCGAGGACCTGACCGGCGGTCGTTTCCGCAGCGTGATTGGCGAGGTTGACGAGCTGGCGACGGATCAGGTTGAACGCGTGATTTTCTGTAGCGGCAAGGTTTTCTTTGACTTGCTTGAAGCCCGTCGCGAGGCGGAAGAAAAACGCATTGCCCTGATCCGCATCGAGCAACTGTACCCCTTCCCGGAGGAGGAGTACGCGGCAATCCTGGAGCAGTACCCCGCAGTGAAGGATATTGTCTGGTGTCAGGAAGAGCCCCGTAATCAGGGGGCCTGGTACCAGGTTCGACATCGCCTGATTCGGCCATTGAAGCGTGAACAGACCTTGTCCTATGTGGGCCGTTCGGCTTCGGCATCAACTGCAGCGGGCTATCATGAGCTGCATGTGCGCCAGCAGCGTCAGTTACTGGCCGAGGCGCTGGATTTGAGCAAGCGCAAGCAAACACGCAAAAAGACTGCCCGGCGTGGCAAGTCAGCCGGGGCCCGGACATCGAGTGGCAAGAAATCCACGGAGAAATCATGAGCATTGAAGTCAAGGTTCCGCAGCTGCCGGAGTCGGTAGAAGACGCCACCATTGCCGCCTGGCACAAGCAAAAAGGCGATCGGGTCAGTCGGGATGAAAACCTGGTGGACCTCGAAACCGACAAGGTGGTGCTGGAAGTGCCTGCCCCGGCGGATGGCGTGCTCGGCGAAATCCTTCACGGCGAGGGCGACACGGTGACTGCGGGTGAGGTGCTTGCCATGCTCGAGGAAGGGGCGGGCGCAACCGGGGATACAGGCAGTAAAGATAAAAAAGCCTCGGAGGATGCGTCATCGGCTGCGAGCTCTGAAGCTGATGATGCGCAGACGGAGGCTGCCGAAGAACAATCCCAAAACGCCGATCCCGATGGTGAGGCCAGCACGGATAACGGCGCCGCCGACCGGGATCCTGGTCCGCTCAGTCCGGCCGTGCGCCGTCTGGTTCAGGAGCATGAGCTGGACCCTGCCCGGATCGCCGGCACGGGCAAGGACGGCCGTATCACCAAGGCAGATGTGCTGGCCTATATGGAAGGCGGGGATAGCGCTGAACAGACAGATGAAGCACCTGCCCCCGGTAGTAGCGACACGGCTCCTCCCGGGCGCCCGGAAGCCCCCGCGCCACGCCGCCAGACAGCGGCCGCCGAGAAGGGCGGTATCTCGCCAGATGCTGATATCACCCCGGGCGGCAAGCGCCAGGAGCAGCGCGTACCGATGACGCGGCTGCGTCGGCGGATTGCCGAGCGACTGGTGGAGGCCCAGCAAACCGCGGCCATTCTCACCACCTGGAACGAGGTGGACCTGGGGGCTGTGGGCGAGTTGCGTCAGCGCTACAAGCAGACCTTTGAGAAGGAATACGGGGTTCGCCTCGGCTATATGTCCTTTTTCGTCAAGGCGGCAGTAGAGGCCCTCAAGCGCTTTCCGGTGATCAATGCCTCGGTGGATGGCACCGATGTGGTCTACCACGGCTACTTTGATATCGGCATCGCGGTGTCGGCGCCCCGGGGGCTGGTAGTACCCATTTTGCGTGATGCTGACCAGATGAGTTTCGCTGAGGTCGAGAAAACCATTATCGACTTTGCCGAGCACGCCCGTGATGGCAGCCTGACCATGGATGATCTGACCGGGGGCACTTTCAGTATTACCAATGGCGGGGTATTCGGTTCGCTGATGTCCTCGCCCATTCTCAACCCGCCGCAAAGCGCCATTCTGGGGATGCACAAGATCCAGCAGCGGCCCATGGTGGTGGATGGTGAGATCGTGGCGCGGCCCATGATGTATCTGGCCCTGTCCTACGACCACAGGCTGGTCGATGGCAAGGACGCGGTGCAGTTTCTGGTAACCATCAAGGAATTGCTTGAGGATCCGGCACGGCTGATGCTGCAGGTTTAGTTTCCGGCCACCGGCCGCACGACTATGAATTCAGGGTAGAGAGCAAGTATGAGCAAAAACAAAAAGTTTGACGTGGTTGTCATCGGCGCCGGGCCGGCCGGTTATGTGGGGGCCATTCGCTGTGCCCAGCTGGGGCTCAAAACCGCCTGCATTGATGACTGGACCGGCCGTGATGGCAAGACCGCGCTGGGCGGTACCTGCCTTAATGCCGGCTGTATCCCGTCCAAGGCGCTGCTGGAGGTTTCGGAGATCTATGCCCGTACCAGCGCTGGCATGGATGAGTTCGGCATCAAAACCTCCGGTGTGAAGCTTGATCTGGCCGCCATGCACAAGCACAAGAACAAGGTCGTGCGGACCCTCACCGGGGGTATCGAAGGGCTGTTCAAGACCAACAAGATCACGCGCCTGGAAGGGCGGGGCAAGTTGCTCAGTAACAACCGCGTTGAATTTATGCCGCTGAAGAAAAACGCCAAAGCGGAGGAGATTGAAGCCGATCATGTCATCCTGGCCAGTGGCTCGCGGCCGGTGGATATCGACTCGGCGCCCATGGATGGCGAGCGCATCGTGGATTCCTGGGGCGCGCTTGATTTTGAGGAAGTACCCAAAAAGCTCGGCGTCATTGGCGCCGGGGTGATTGGCCTGGAATTGGGCAGCGTATGGCGGCGTCTGGGCAGCGAAGTGGTGTTGCTGGAGGCCCAGGACCAGTTCCTGGCCTTTGCCGACCGTGATCTGGGCAAGCATGCGCTCAAGTCCTTCCAGAAGCAGGGCCTTGATATCCGTCTGGGCTGCCGGGTGCTTTCCGGCAAGGCCACGGCCAAACAGGTGGCGGTGGAATACGAGGATGCCAGCGGCAAAAAGCAGACGCTGAAGGTTGATCGTCTGGTGGTCTCGGTGGGCCGTCGGCCCAATACCGACAATCTGGCGGTGGAAGAGGCCGGGCTGCAGCTCGACGAGAAGGGCTACGTGAATATCGACGAGGATTGCCGCACGAATCTGCCCGGCGTCTATGCCATTGGCGATGTGGTACGCGGCCCGATGCTGGCCCACAAGGGTTCGGAAGAGGGCATGGCGGTGGCCGAGACCATTGCTGGTGGCAAGGGGCATGTGAACTACGAGGCCATCCCCTCCGTTGTGTATACCCATCCCGAAATCGCCTGGGTGGGGCGCAATGAGGAAGAGCTCAAGGCCGCCGGCGTGGAATACCGCACAGGCAGTTTCCCCTATGCCGCGGCGGGTCGTGCCCATGCCATGGGCGAGACCGAGGGCATCGTCAAGATACTGGCCGATGCCGACACCGATCGCCTGCTGGGGGTGCATATTTTCGGCCACAATGCCGGTGAGCTGATCGCCGAGGCGGTGGTGGCAATGGAATTCGAGGCCAGCGCCGAGGATCTGGCGCGCACCATTCACGCCCATCCCACGCTATCGGAGGCTATTCACGAGGCCGCGCTCAATGTGGACAAGCGGGCGATACATATCAAGAACTGACTGACGTCAGTTCTTGAAGTCTTAAGTCTAAGGTCTTAAGTCTAAAGACGGATATAGAAAAAGGGGCTGCGCTATGCGCAGCCCCTTTTTTATGGTGGGCGATGCTGGGATTGAACCAGCGACCCCTGCCGTGTGAAGGCAGTGCTCTCCCGCTGAGCTAATCGCCCTGATCAGGACCGCCAAGTTTAAGCGCGGGCGCCGCAGCCGTCAATGTAAGGGGCGGACACCAATTTGTGGATGCGCCTGGCCCCGTAAACGGATATTATTCGCTGGCAAATTTTCCATAATTTAATTTTTCGGGGGGGGGATTTCTGGAATGAGAAAGACGATTGGCACGGCAAGAATAGCGTCTATTGTGATGGGGTTATGTCTGGTGTTTCTGATGTTGCCGGTACAGGCATCGGAGGCGGGCTGGATGGGGGTCCATATGCGCGAGGTGACCCAGGGCGAGGCGCAGGCTCAGAATTTGCCGCGCTTTGACCATGCCC
>PWYF01000083.1 GCA_003567955.1 Thiotrichales bacterium | reverse complement strand
TGGTCGGGACTGAATCTGGCCGAACTTTATCGCCAGCTTGAACGCCGGACTGAGCTGCGGGGGCTGGAAGGGCTGTTTCAGGCCGGTTTCAGGGAATTCGTGCGTGGCCGGCGCGCCGAGGCCGGAAGCGATGCCTGGATGGAGGGGGCGCAGCGCGCCATGCGTGCCGCCCAGACCCGCGAGCTGGAGCGGCTTGAGCGCAATCTGCCGGTGCTGGCGACGATTGGTTCAACCAGCCCCTATATCGGTCTGTTCGGTACCGTGTGGGGCATCATGCATGCATTTCAGGGGCTGGCCGGGGTGCAGACGGCGACCCTGGACATGGTGGCCCCGGGCATTGCCGAGGCGCTGGTGGCCACCGCGCTGGGCCTGTTTGCGGCGATTCCGGCGGTGATCGCCTATAACCGCTTCGGTTCCGATGTGGATCGTATTGAAGGCCATTTCGAGACTTTTCAGGACGAGTTCACCAATATTCTGCAGCACAGCTCGGGTCGTGGCGCTGGCCAGGCCGCGGGCGAGGAGCAATAGGGCATGGCACGTCGCCACGACAAACGTCGGGCACAGTCGCAAATGAATGTCGTGCCCTTTATTGATGTGATGCTGGTGCTGCTGATCATTTTCATGATTACCGCGCCGTTGCTGGCCCAGGGGGTGCAGGTCGATCTGCCGCGGGCCGATGCCGAACCGATTTCCGCCGAGGAGCTTGATCGTCAGCAACCGCTGGTCGTGACCGTGGATGAACGCGGGGCGTTTTACCTCAGTACTGCGGATGACCCCCAGCGGGCGGTGGATGAAGCCACCCTGCGGGCCGGGATTGTGCGCGCCCTGGAGGAGGCCCCCGAGCGGCCAGTGCTGGTGCAGGGAGATAACCGGGTGCCCTATGGCCGGGTGGTTTATGCCATGGTGCTGTTGCAGCAGGCCGGCGCCCCCCGTGTAGGACTGTTGACCGACCGGCCCGATAACGGAGACGCGGATTGAAACTGCCGCGCTGGCAACTGCCGCCAGACTGGCCCTGGCTGGCCCTGTCGGTGGTGCTGCACATGGCATTGCTGGTGTTTTTGCTGCTTAACCGGGAACCCACGCTGACGCCGGCGGCCACGGATCAGCCTGCCGAGGTGATCCAGGCCCACGTACTTGATGCCACGCGGCTGGAGGAAGAACGTGAGGCGGCGCGTGCTGCACAACGGGCGCGTGAGGAAGCGGCGCGCCAGCGGGCACAGGAAGCGGCGCGGCGCGAAGCCGAGGAGCAAGCCCGGCGTGAGGCCGAGGCGCAGCAGCGTCGTGAGGCTGAAGCCCGCCGGCAACGTGAGGCCGAAGAGCAACGGCGCCGTGAAGCCCAGGCGCAGCGGCAACGTGAAGCCGAAGCGCAGCGTCAGCGGGAGGCTGAGGAGCAAGCCCGGCGCGAGGCCGAAGAACGTGCCCGGCGCGAGGCTGAGGAACAGGCGCGTCGCGAGGCGGAAGAGCAGGCCCGGCGTGAGGCCGAGGCACGTGAACGTCGTGAGGCCGAGGCCCAGGCCCGGCGTGAGGCAGAACTGGCACAACGACTTGAAGCCGAGGCACAGGCCCGTCGCGCCACTGAACTGGATCGCGCGCGCAGTCGCTATGTGGCCGCCATCCGTGACCGTATTCGCGGTAACTGGCGTCTGCCTTCGGGGGAGTCCGAGGAGTTCGAGTGCCGGGTCCGGGTGACCCAGGCGCCAGGTGGTCAGGTACTGAATGTGCGTATTTTGCAGAGCTGCGGTTCTTCGGCGCTGGATCGCTCCGTAGAGTCGGCGGTGTTACGCTCTTCACCATTACCTTCGCCACCGGATCCGGAAGTGTTTGCCCGGGACATTGAATTTGTCTTCAGGCCGCGTTAGGAGGCACTGATCTGATGAAACGTTTTTTGATTGCGCTGGCGTTGCTGGTGCCGCTGATGCCGGTACAGGCCAGTGATGTATTGCGCATCGAGATCACCGAGGGTGTGGTTGGCGCCGCGCCGATTGCGGTGGTGCCGTTTACCTGGGAAGGTCGTGGCCGACCGCCCGAGGTCGTGGACACCATCATAGAGGCCAACCTGGCGCGCAGCGGCCGTTTCTCGCCCATGGCGAGGGCCAATCTTCCCCAGCAACCTGATAGCCCGGGCGACGTGAATTTTCGTCGCTGGCGCGAAGCGGGCATGGATCATGTCCTGATCGGGCGTTACCAGCCGGCCTCCGACGGCGGCTATGAGGTGCGTTTCCATTTGCTTGATGTGCTGCGCGAACAGCAGCTTGCCGCCTACCGGATTCCCGCGCCCGAGGGTGGCCTGCGGCGTGCGGCCCATCGCATCTCAGATCTTGTCTATGAGGCGATTCTGGAAGAGCCGGGTGCGTTTGATACCCGGGTGGCCTATATCCTGGCTGCGCAAAATAACGGACGGCCCGAGTATCGTCTGATGATCGCCGATTCCGACGGGCACAATGCCCGTCCGATCCTGGTGTCGCGCCAGCCGTTGATGTCGCCGGCCTGGTCGCCGGACGGAGGGCAACTGGCCTATGTCTCCTTTGAAGGGCGACGGTCCCAGATTATGGTGCAGGATTTGCGCACGGGCGAACGTGAACGGGTGTCGGCGCAGCGTGGCATTAATGGCGCTCCGGC
>PWYF01000004.1 GCA_003567955.1 Thiotrichales bacterium | reverse complement strand
GAATACACCGAATGCACCGAGGGTAGCGATTGTTTTTGAACCTTCGGTGTTTTCGGTGATTTCGGTGGCGATTGAACCGGGGTGCCACCGATTTTCAAGGGCGCCACCGAAGACACCGAATGCACCGAGGGGAGTGAGTGTTTTTGAACCTTCGGTGAGTTCGGTGAGTTCGGTGGCGGTTGAAGCGGCGTGCCACCGGTTTTCAAGGGCGCCACTGAAGACACCGAATACACCGAGACTCAGTGATTATATTCCCAGTCCTCGGTGAGTTCGGCGTCTTCGGTGGTTGCCTTGCCGGATCTATTCGATTTCGCTGACCCGGCCGTTTTTGAAGTGGACCAGATTGCGTCCGAAGCGGTGACGCCAGTAGGTCCAGGTGTCCATGTTGGTGGACGGTGTGGCATGGCTCGGCGGATAGCCGCGGGCCAGCAGCACGGCTTCCTTGCTCATGCCGATTTCAACCTCACCCCGCTCGATCGCGCGGCGTTCAGCAGCAGAAAAGCCACTCAGATCGACCTGGGCGTTGCCGAAATACTGGTTGTAGATTTCCTCAATGTCTTTCTGTGTGTGTTTGGGCGCGTTAATCATGGTCACCTGGAAATCCATCTCCGGCACGTGGAGGATGATGCGTTCCCGGTTGGTGTCCTGAATGGTGACCCGGGTATTGACCGGCAGGTGAATACCCTGCGAGTAGTTGGTGGTGTGGTGACGTCCTTCCTCAGCCCACATGCCTGTCTGGGTATAGACAGTCGAGCCTTCATATTGCTGGATGGGGTTGGTCTTGCTGCCGCAGGCCACGGCAAACACCACCAGGCTCAACCAGGCGAGCGTACGAATTACAGTGTGTCTGGTCATTGCATGTTCCCCTGTTGGTTTGGTTGTTGTTTCCGGGCCGGTCAAGGATGTAACCGGCTCCCCGATTTTACCGTTACTGTGCTTGAGGAAAACCCTTCGTTTGTTAATCGTCGGTTACGGATCAACTGGAAGGCATCAGTTTGCCGGGAGCGGGGCCCGTTTTTGCAGCAGGGCGGCGAAATCGCTGGCCGGCACGGGCTTGCTGTAGTAATAGCCCTGGCCGATGACACAATCCTCCGCGAGCAGGGCATCACGGACTTCAGCCGTCTCGATGCCCTCGGCCACGACCCGGGCATCAAAGGCGCGGGCCAGGCCCAGCACGGTGCGGACGATTTCAAGGCTGTAGCTGTCATTTTCAATATCCCGCACGAAGCCCTGGTCGACCTTGATTTCGTCGAAGGGGTATTGCTTGAGATACAGCAGCGAGGAATAGCCGGTGCCGAAATCATCCAGTGACAACTCGACGCCCATGTCGTGGAGTTCGTGTATTTGCTGTAACAGCCAGTCGGACTCTCGCTCGAATACGCTTTCGGTGATCTCCAGCGCAAGCCTGTCCGGTGTGAGCTGGAATTCATCGAGAATGGCCTGGAGTTTGGCCGGGAAATTGCCGGGCATAAACTGGACCAGCGAAATGTTGACGGCGACCGGCGGGGGTTGCAGGCCCTGATCCTGCCACTGGCGAATCAGTCGGCAGGTTTCACGCAGGATCCAGTCCCCCAGCGGCTTGATGAGCTGGCTTTTCTCGGCCACCGGGATAAACAGCCCCGGTGACTGCATGCCGCGTTCGGGGTGGTTCCAGCGCACCAGGGCCTCGCCGCCGAAAATTCGCCCGTTAGCCAGCTCCACCTTGGGCTGGAAATGCATTTCAAACTGGTCGTCTTCCAGTGCCTGGCGGATTTCGCGGGTGAGCTCGATGCGCTGGCGGGTCTGTTCGCCCAGTTCGCGGGTATAGACAACCCAGGATGACTGTGGGGTTTCACGATGATGAAACAGCGCCGCCTCGCCCTCGCGCAACAGATCCTCGACGGGCCGGGGGGATTCGCCAAGCGGGGTATAACCCAGCCGGGGTTCGATGTTGAGGCGCACTTCTTCAAGCTCAAACGGCCGCGCCAGGGTTTCTGCCAGTGCGGCAAGCAGCTCATCGGCGCTATGCCCGTCATCGGAATGGAGCATGAGCATGAATTCATCGCCGCTGGTGCGGCCCACAAGGCCGTTTTCACCGACATGATCCTGCAGGCGCCGGGCAAGCATTTTGAGCAATTGGTCACCAATTTCAAAACCGTAGGCGTCGTTGATATCACGCATGCTGATGATATCCATCATCACCACAATGGCTTCACCCGGCCAGCCGTGCTCCACGGTATGGAAATTGAGGGCCTCTATAAAGCCCTCGCGCGTCAGCAGTTCTGTGAGCCGATCCTCGCGGACCAGGCGGCTGAGTTCCTGTTCGGCCAGTACGCGTTCGGTGATATCGACATGCATAACCACCACGTTAAGCGCGGCGGTGGCATCACCCGGCGGGCGGGTGGCATTGGCCATCATGCGAAACCAGCGCTGCCTGTGAGGGGCGTGACAGGGGTATTCCATGGTGAAGGACTGTTGCACGCCATCCAGGATGTCACGCAGGCCACGGGCCACCGCAGGCGCTTCCTCGGCGCGTTCCCCCTGCGCATTGTCACAGGCTTCAAGATAATTGCAGCCAACCCCCATGGCGAGCTGGGTATAGCCGTTTTCAAGTGCGAAGCGGCGCCACTGTTCGTTGATGTCGATGATCACGCCGCAGGCGTCGAGCAGGGCGATATGGGCAGGCAGGGAATTGATCAGGGCCCGGCGGGCATCCAGCAGTTCAGTCAGCTCCTCCTGTGATTGCTGCAACCGGGATTCATGTGCGCGCAGTTTTTCGAGCATGTGGTGACGCCGGGTAACATCGCTGAAGCACACGGCCAGGCCATCCTGCCAGGGGTGAATATGCACATCGACCCAGAAATCGAGCGGCGGGTAGTGTTCTTCCTCGACGGTCCTGTTTTGCCGCGATTGCATGGCCTGCCGGAGTTGCTGCTCGGTCCGGGTACCCTCGAGATCCGGGAATTGATGCCAGAGCACCGAACCCAGCAGTGTTTGTCTTGGTTTGCGCAGCAATCGTTCGGCTTCCTGGTTGACGTAGGTATAGCGCCACTGGTGATCCAGACAAATCAGTGCATAGTTCATGCTTTCCAGCATGGTGGTGAGGGATTCGGGGCTGAGTTCTACGGGTAGCCCGGAGCGATGTGGCAGTCCGGAACGACCGGCTCGGCGCGTGCGCCATAACCACAGGCACAATCCCAGTGCGGCTGTAAGCAATATAACGAGAAACCAGGGCAGGGCACTTTCCGGGTTTGCCGGGCTGGCGGTCGCGGCGGGCGGGATAACAGACAGCATTGCCATGGCCACGGTAGTAGCCGTGGCAGATATTCCTCGTGGCCGAACGCGCTTTGCGGCCATGGGCGCCCCCTTTTGACTGGTTTTATACTTGTTATTTTCGGGTGTTGTTGCCTTCCGAATACCCCGGCATCCCATTGTGCCTGAGAAAGCTGCAACAGCAGTGGGGAAAGTTCGCACTATTAGGTAAATTTCCGATGACCGGTGCTGTGGCCCGGATGAGCGCGGCTAATACCCTAAAGCCGGATAGCAAGATTTACTGCATGTTGTGGTGAAAATATCCTTGCGCTCCTGTAAGTTCTGGCGTTTCCTTAGGATGGATTTGGTATGCCCCCGGGGCTCGCTTATTCGCATGCATTAATCGACATATAATCCGAGGTCACCATGGCTGCAAAGCCTGAAATGCAGGAACAACGGATCACCGCCGCTGATGGCGGGGTATTCGGTCTGACCCGGGTCAGCCCGGCGGAGAATGTGTCCGGACGGGGGCAGGTGATCTATATCCCTGGTATGTTTTCGGGCCGCAGCTTCTGGTTGTCAGACAAGGGCATCGGTCTGGCGGCCTGTATGGCGGAAGCCGGTTATGCTGGCTGGATAGTCGAGCGCCGGGGCATGGGGCTGGCCGGCCCGGTGACCCGTCGCGGGCCCCGCCAGGGTCTGGTGGAACATATCAGGTACGATTTGCCCCTGGTGCAGAAAATGGTGGCCGAGCAGGGCAGTGGCCCGGTCTACTGGGTCGGGCACTCCCTGGGTGGCGTGGTTTTGACTCAGGCGGTGGCGCAAAGCCTGGATCAGCAGCAGGTGGCTGGCATGGTTTTATTCGCCACCCAGTGCGAACAGTCGGTGGCCAGCCTGACACCGCCACTGGGGCTGATGCTCAAACTGGCTGTGCGCCTGCTCGGCCGTCTGCCAGCCGGTCGCTTTGCGCCCGGACCGCTGGACGAACCGGCGCCCGCGGTGGTGGATGCCTGTGACTGGACCACGGCCGCCTGCCGTTCACCTGATTTTCTGGCGCAACTGGCCGCCATCAAGGGGCCGGTGCTGGCGCTGGTGGGGGCCGGCGATGAGTCCGATCCACCGGCGGGCTGTCGCCAGTTCGCAGAACGCTTTGGCAGCGAGGACCGTACTTTTTTGGTGGCGGGCACGGAGACCGGCTTCAGTGAAGATTTTTCCCATGCCGGTATAGTGGTCAGCCGAGCCGCCCGTCAGGAGATCTGGCCACTTTTCAGGGCCTGGGTCCATCGCCATTGAATTCTCGCTCGGCGCAGGAGAAAGCAATCATGAAGGTGCTGGAAAACCGGGTCCCGCCACCGCTGGTGGCGTTGTTATGTGCGCTGGCGATGTGGGGGCTGGCCTGTATAACGCCACGGATGGATGCCGATATCGTGCTCCAGGGTATTGCGGCCGGGTTGATTGCCCTGGTGGGGCTCGGCATCTGTGTGGCCGGCGTGCTGGCTTTCCGACGAGCCGACACCACGGTGAATCCGCTACAGCCGCAAACGGCGAGTACGCTGGTGACCGACGGGGTGTATCGCATAACCCGAAACCCGATGTATCTGGGCCTTGCCCTGATGCTGCTGGGCTGGGCGGTGTGGTTGGCTGCGCCCCTGACGCTGGCAGGCGTGGTGGTTTTTGTATTGTTTATCCAGCGTTTTCAGATCATCCCGGAAGAGCGGGCCATGGCGCGCCTGTTCGGGGAGCATTTCATCACGTACAAATCCCGGGTGCGGCGCTGGATTTGAATTGATCAGCGTTTCCAATTGTCTCCGGCGATTCTCAAGGAGGAGAAAATCGCTATGAATCAGAGGTTGAATCAGGCCGATATGCAGGAAGAGGCTCACCGTATTCTGCGCGAGGTATTCGGCTATCCGGCATTTCGCGGTGAGCAATACCCGATAATCGAGGCCGTGACCGGCGGCGACAATGCCCTGGTGCTGATGCCAACCGGCGGCGGCAAGTCACTGTGTTACCAGATTCCGGCCTTGTTGCGCCCCGGGCTGGCGGTGGTGGTTTCGCCGCTGATTGCGCTGATGCGCGACCAGGTCGAGGCCCTGAGACACCATGGCGTGCGTGCGGCCTTTCTGAACTCCAGCCTCAAGGCCGCCGAACAGCGGGCGGTGGAACAGGCGGCCTGCGGGGGTGAGCTGGATTTGCTGTATATCGCCCCCGAGCGGCTGCTGGCCGGTAATACCCTGGCATGGCTGGGCCAGGTCCCGCTGGCCCTGTTCGCCATTGATGAAGCGCATTGTGTCTCTCAATGGGGACATGATTTTCGTCCCGAATATATGAAGCTGGACGTGCTGCGTCAGCGCTTCCCCGGGGTGCCACGCATTGCCCTGACTGCCACCGCTGATATCCGTACCCGCGAGGAAATCCGCCGTCAGTTGCTGCCGGAGGGCGGCAAAACCTTCATCAGCAGTTTCGATCGTCCCAATATCCGCTATCAGGTCGGCCTCAAGGCCAGTGCGCGGGATCAGTTGCTGGCTTTTATCCGCCGGCATCATGCGGGGCAGTCGGGGATTGTCTATTGCCTGAGCCGCCGCAAGACCGAGGCGACCGCTGAATGGCTGACCCGCCAGGGGGTAGCGGCGGTGCCTTATCACGCGGGTTTGACGCAGGCGCAGCGTGAGACCCACCAGGCCCGGTTTTTGCGGGAGGATGGTCTGGTGGTGGTGGCCACGGTGGCCTTCGGCATGGGCATTGATAAGCCCGATGTACGCTTCGTGGCCCACCTGGATTTGCCCAAAAGCATCGAAGCCTATTACCAGGAAACCGGCCGCGCCGGCCGCGATGGAGACGCGGCCAATGCCTGGCTGGTCTACGGCCTGCAGGACGTGGTGAAGGTGCGCCAGATGCTGGCCGAATCCACCGCCCCGGAAAGCCAGCAGCAGGCCGAGCGCCAGCGGCTGGAAGCGTTGCTGGCCTATTGTGAAAGCCCTGCCTGCCGGCGCCAGACCTTGCTGGGTTATTTCGGCGAGCAGCATGCCGGTAATTGCGGCAATTGCGATAACTGCCTGAGCCCGCCGCCAACCTGGGATGCCACCGAGGCCGCACGCAAGGCGTTGTCCTGCGTGTACCGTACCGGCCAGCGTTTTGGTGCGGCGCATGTCGCCGATGTGCTGATGGGCAAGCGCAATGACCGCCTGCTCCGGCTCGGGCATGACCGCCTGAGCACCTTTGCTATCGGCACGGAACATCCCAAAGCGGTGTGGCAGTCCGTGTTGCGGCAATTGCTGGCGTTGGGGTATCTGCAAAGTGACCCGGGCGGGCACGGCAGCCTGCGGCTGGCCGGGGAAAGCCGGGCATTGCTGCGCGGCGAGGTTTCCCTGCAATTGCGCCAGGATGTATTGCCTGCGGCCGGCCGTAAAAAACCCCGGGCCCCGGCTGGCGAGGGCGAATCCGGTGAAATCCCCTCGGCCACGCACTGGGAAGCATTGCGGCAATTGCGCCGGCAATTTGCGGATACGGAAGGTGTGCCGGCCTATGTTATTTTCGCCGACGCCACGCTCAAGGATATGCTGCGCCGGCGTCCGGGCACGCTTGCGGAAATGGCTGAAGTCAACGGCGTGGGCGAACACAAGCTGGCCCGTTACGGTCAGGCCTTTCTGGATCTGCTGCTGTCGCTGACAGACGAGGCAGCCCTGGGCGAAAGCGAACACCGGACGCTGGAACTGTTCCGGTCTGGTTTATCCGTCGAGGCGATTGCCGCTGAAAGAGCGCTTGCACTCACGACTATCAACGATCATCTGGCCAGTGCGGTTGAACAGGGCGAGCTTGAGTTAAGTCAGGTGGTCCGGGTGCCGGAGGCCGAGCTGACGCGTCTGCGTGATGCACTGCTTGAAGATGGACAGCCTGCGGCCCGCCTGCGGCCGGTGCATGATGCCCTGCAAGGCGAATACGACTTCAACCTGCTGAAACTGGTGCGCGCCGACCTGCGGCGGCAGGTGAACAGTGAAATATCTTCCGCATGAATTGATTCATGCTCGCCAACGCGTTATGTTTACCTTATGGAAAGCATTGTTCTGACAGTCATTATAGCGTCGGTGGCAGGCGTGTTTCTGTGGTCCATTATGGAGTACACGCTGCACCGTTTTCTCGGTCACGACCGGCGCACCATGCCCAATTTCTTCTCGGTTGAGCACAGCCGGCATCACCGGGAGGGCAATTATTTTGCCCCCGCGATCAAAAAAGCCGGCGCGGCGCTGGTGGTCACCCTGGCGGTGTTGCCACTGGCGGTGCTGGTAGCCGGATGGCTCGCCGGCGCGGTGTTTACCCCCGCCTTTGTCACCATGTATGCAACGTATGAGTTCATCCACCGTCGTGCCCACACCCATCCCGGTATCGGGCCGTACGGGCGCTTTGTACGTCGTCATCATTTCCACCATCACTTCGGTAATCCCCGCTCCAACCACGGGGTGACCTCCCCGGTCTGGGATCTGGTTTTCGGGACCTTCGAGAAGTCAGACAAGATTCGCGTGCCGGCCCGCATGGCCATGTCGTGGCTGGTGGATGAACAGGGCCAGGTGCACCCCGAGTTTCGCGATCATTATGAAATAGCATCCCGGCGCTGACGCGCCGGCGTTTTCAGTTTGAAGTTTTCAGTTTTCAGTCCCGCGCTTTTGCGCGGGCATTTTCAGTTTTTATGAGGATTGAACGTCTGAAGCGGGTACAATCCTCTCATTCATGATTCTCCGTGAGGCCGAAAGCCGAGCCCGCGTCTGAAAACTTCAAATTGAAAACGCCCGGCCGCAGGCCGGGCCGGAGCCCTTGATGCGCGAAAGCACCCCGCAGACGATTTACCTTCGGGATTACACCCCGCCGCCTTATCTGATTGATCGTGTTGATCTGTATGTGGACCTGCATGAGGATCACACGGATGTCACCGCAACCCTGCAGATGCGGGCGAATCCGCAGGGGCAGGGCGGGCCGCTGGTGCTGGATGGCGAGGCGCTGGAAACGCTGGCGGTGATGCTCGATGGCCGCGAGCTGGACGAGTCGGACTATCATGTTGAAGCGGGTCGACTGACTATCGACAGCGTGCCGGAGGCCTTTGAGCTCAAAACCGTGGTGCGCATTCATCCGGAATCCAACACCTCCCTGGAAGGCCTGTACCGCTCGGGCAGCGGGTTTTTCACCCAGTGTGAGGCCGAGGGTTTCCGGCGTATCACCTGGTTTGTGGACCGCCCGGATGTGCTGGCGCGCTATACCACGACCATTGAGGCGGATCGCGAGCGTTATCCGGTGCTGCTGTCCAATGGCAACCCTGTGGCCAGCGAGGCGCTGGCGGATGACCGCCATCGTGCAAGCTGGGAGGATCCCTTCCCCAAGCCCAGTTATCTGTTCGCCATGGTGGCCGGTGATCTGGCGCGGGTGGAAGACAGCTTCACCACTGCCTCGGGCCGTGCCATCCCGTTGCACATGTATGTGGCCCGGGGCGATGAAGCCAAGTGCGGGCACGCCCTGGACTCGCTCAGAAAATCCATGCGCTGGGACGAACAGGTGTGGGGGCTGGAATATGACCTCGACCTGTTCATGATCGTCGCCGTGGGCGATTTCAACATGGGCGCGATGGAGAATAAGGGCCTGAATATTTTTAACTCGGTGTGTGTGCTGGCGCGCCCTGAAACCGCCACCGACACTGATTATCAGTCCATCCTCGCCGTGGTGGGGCATGAGTATTTCCATAACTGGACCGGCAACCGGGTTACCTGCCGCGACTGGTTCCAGTTGAGCCTCAAGGAAGGGCTGACGGTATTTCGTGAACACCAGTTTGCCGCCGATATGGGCTCGGCTGCGGTGCAACGCATTGGCGAGGTAGCGATTTTACGCAGCGGCCAGTTCCCCGAGGATGCCGGGCCGCTGGCGCATCCGGTGCGCCCCGACGCCTACATGGATATCAGTAATTTCTACACCGCCACGGTGTATCTGAAAGGCTCTGAGGTCATCCGCATGTTGCACACCCTGCTGGGCGAGGATGCCTTTATGCGCGGCGCCCGGCTGTATCTGGAGCGCAACGATGGTCGCGCCGCCACGGTGGAAGACTGGGTGGCGGCACTGGCCGAGGCCAGCGGCCGGGACTTGTCTGCTTTTGCCCGCTGGTATTCACAGGCGGGTACCCCCGAGCTGACGGTTGAGCGTCAGCATGATGCTGCCAGTGGCCGTTACATTCTGGAAATGCGTCAGCAGACCCCCCCCACCCCGGGGCAGCCCGAGAAACAGCCGGTGCCCATCCCTGTGCGCCTGGCCTTGCTGGACGCCGAAGGCCGTGCCTTGCCCCTGCGGCTGGTTGGTGAAGATACCGCCCCGGCGACGGAGCGCGTGCTCGAATTTGAGGCAGAACACCAGCGCTTTGAGTTTGAGGATATTCCGGCCGGGGCGGTGCCCTCGCTGCTCCGGGGCTTCTCCGCGCCGGTGCGCCTGGACGCCGGTTACAGCGAGGAAGAACTGCTGTTTCTGATGGCGTTTGATGATGACGCCTTCGGTCGCTGGGAGGCGGCCCAGACCTTGCTCAGCCGGGCGATTCTGTCCTCCGATGCCGGCCATAGCGGGGTGTCCGAGGCGCTGCTCGGCGCTTTCAGGCGGACGCTTGAAGACGAGCAGGCTGATCCCGCCCTGGTCGCCGAGGCGCTGCGCTTGCCAGCTTATGACTATCTGGCCGGTCAGGTAGATGAAGTGGATGCCGGCGCCCTGGTCGCCGCGCGTGAAAGCGTGCGGGGCGCGCTGGCCGGGGCGCTGGAAGCAAGTTTGATCAAGGTGTATGAACGCAGTCGGGTGACAGACACCTGGGCTTTTGAACCGCAACAATGTGGCCGCCGGGCACTGGCCAACCTGTGTTTGTGGTATCTCAACAGCCTGGGTGCGGATCAGGCGATGGCACGTTGCCAGGCGCATTATGCCGACGCCGATAATATGACTGACACTCTGGCCGCGCTGGGCCTGATGGCAGAGACCGGCGGGACCGAGGCCGACCGTCATCTGGCTGATTTCTATGCGCAATGGCAAGGTGATGCGCTGGTGGTAGACAAGTGGTTCAGCGTGCAGGCTACCGCACCCCGTGATGACGCGCTGGAGCGTGTGCGTGAGTTGATGGCGCACCCGGCCTTTACCCTGAGAAATCCCAACCGGGTGCGGGCCTTGATCGGGGCCTTCTGTCGCGGTAATCCCCGGCATTTCCACGCCGCCGATGGCTCCGGGCATGCGCTGCTGGCCGATGTGGTACTGGAGCTGGCGCCGATTAATTCCCAGATTGCCGCGCGGCTGCTCACCTTGATGAACGACTGGCGTCGGCATGAGCCGGTGCGCCGTGAGCACATGCAGCGCCAGTTGCATCGCATTGTGTCCACCCCCGGTTTGCCCACGGATGTTTACGAGGTGGCCAGCAAGGCGGTTGAAGCCAGGTGAGTTCCCCGCTTCGCGGGGCGTGTTCCGTTTTCCGAATAAAAAGGGGAAAAGTTGGTGGGGAAGTGCAGGCGGGCTTTGTCGGGGGTGGCTCTACTGTTTTTGGGGGCGGGTCTGGCGTTGCCGGTGCAGGCCGAGATCAGTGTGATGGGGCGTATTCATCTTGATACGGCGGTCCATGACAACGATGACACCGGGTTTGACGGCGCGGTGCTGTTGCGGCGGGCCCAGCTGGGGGTGCAAGGGACGTTGCCAGAGGGCTGGGCGTATAAATCCGACTGGAACCTGGCCGGGGGCGAGCCCACCGCCCAGGATGTGTATCTGCAATATGCCGGCGCGAGGCCGGGGACGCTGACCCTGGGGCAGTTCAAGGTGCCTTTCGGGCTTAATGAGCTGACCGGTTCCAATAATATTTCCCTGATCGAGCGTTCCATGGTCAATGAGGCTTTCTCTTCGGGCCGACAGGTCGGCCTGGGGTATGCCCGCTTTGGCCAGTGGGGCGGCTATCAGCTCATGGGGTTTACCCGTAATCTGGATGACGAAATCGAGGGCGACCAGCCTGTGGGCGTGGCCGCACGCGTGGTCATAAACCCGGTCATGCAGGCAGACCGGGTGCTGCATCTGGCGCTGGCGGCCAATCATCAGGGAACGGATGATGATGAAGCGATCCGCTTTCGTGCCCGGCCCGAGGCTCGGCCGGGTACGACGCGGCTGCTGGACACCGGAGACCCGGAGGATGGCGAGGGGCTGGACGAAGGCATCGATGGCGTCACCATTACCGGTGTGGAAGCCGCCTGGCAACAGGGGCCGCTGTCGCTGGAAGCCGAGTACATGCGCGCCGATGTGCGCGTTGATAACGACAGCGATCTGAGCTTTGACGGCTTCCACGTGCAGGGGAGCTATGTCCTCACCGGCGAGTCACGTGCTTATGGCGGCGGACGCTTTGGCAGTATTACCCCGGCCGGTCCGGGCGGTGCGTGGCAACTGGTGGCCCGCTACAGCCGGCTGGATTTGAATGATGGCGACATTGAAGGCGGGGAACAGGCCAATACCACGCTGGGGCTTAATTACTACGCCAGCCGCAACGTGCGCTTCATGGCCAATTACATCCTGGTGGATCAAAAAGACAGCGGACAAAAACCCCGCAT
>PWYF01000154.1 GCA_003567955.1 Thiotrichales bacterium | reverse complement strand
CTAAAGTCTTAAGACGTCTTAAGACCTCAGACTTAAAACCTCAGACGCCCGGCCGAAGGCCGGGATGTTGACATCGTCAACATGAGTGCTTATGTTAACGTCGTCAACATAAATGGGGTCGGGACAGTGTCTGCGGTTCAGGGCGAAAATTATCATCATGGCGATTTGCGGCGGGCGTTGATTGATGCGGCGCTGGCCGCGCTGGCAGAGAATGGTCCGGGCACGCTGAGCCTACGCGGACTGGCGCGCGCCGCCGGCGTTTCGGCCACGGCCGTGTACCGCCATTTCGCCAACAAGGAAGACCTGCTGGCCGCCATTGCCACCGAGGGTTTCGAGGGCCTGAGCGCCAGCATGCAACAGCGCCTGGAGCGCGAACCCGGCGCCGGGCGGCTGCGCCGGCTGGTGATCCTGGGTGAAGGCTATGTGGACTACGCCATTGCCCACCCGGCGCACTATCGGCTGATGTTCGGCCCGCGCATGCTGGCCCGCGGCGAATATCCGGCGCTGGCGGCGGCCGCCGCCCACAGCTACGGCATGCTGGAACAGGCTGTCAGTGACGCCATTACTGCCGGTGAGCTGCCGGCCATGCCCGAACCGGTACTCAGCACGCTGTTCTGGTCGTGGGTGCATGGCCTTGCCATGCTCAACAACGACGGCCTGCTGGCCCGTTCCGACCTTCCTGGCACCAACGAACTCAGTCACGACTTCGGCGAACTGCTCGCCAACGCACTCAACCAGTTCAGGGAGTAAGCCATTATGACCACCCGATCCGCCCCTGCCCCCAGCACCATCCGCATCGGCCGACGCTACCGCCCGAACCGGCTCAACACCCCTTATGACGCCATCGTGATCGGCTCCGGCATCGGCGGCATGACCGCAGCGGCCTGCCTGGCTGAACTGGGTCGCCGGGTGGTGGTGCTGGAACAACACTACACCGCCGGTGGCTTCACCCACAGCTACGCCCGCAACGGCTATGAATGGGATGTGGGCGTGCACTACATCGGCGATGTGGGTGCACAACACACCATGAGCCGGCGCATGTTTGATTTCATCAGCGGCGGCGAACTCAAGTGGGCCGCCATGGACGATCATTTCGACCGAATTTTTGTGGGTGACGAATCATATGACCTGGTCGCGGGCCCGGAAAACTACCGCGCCGAACTACTGAAAAACTTCCCCGAAGAAGCGACAGCGATTGACGAATATCTGCGCCGCATTGCCATTGGCTCGGGCATGATGCGATTACTGACACTGGAGAAAATCCTGCCCGCACCGGTCGCGGCCCTGGTCCGGACCTGGCGCCGCTGGCGATCCCCGGCCTGGGTCAACCAGACCACCCGCGAAGTGCTGGAATCGCTGACATCCAATCAGAAACTGATCGCAGTACTCACAGGCCAGTGGGGCGATAATGGCCTGCCCCCGGCGCAGTCGAGCTTTATCATCCACTCGCTGATCGCCCGGCACTATCTCTACGGCGGCTATTACCCGGTTGGGGGCGCCTCAAGAATGGCCGAGACCATCATTCCGCAAATCCAGAAAAATGGCGGCGATCTGTTCACCTATGCCTCGGTTGAGGAAATCCTGATGGAAAACGGGCGCGCTGTGGGTGTGCGCATGGCCGACGGCCACGAAATCCGGGCCCCCATCATCATCAGCAATGCCGGGGTATTCAACACCTTTGGCAAACTGCTGCCCGAAGATATGGCGCGCCGCAGCGGCTACCTGGACAAGCTCAAAACCGTGGACCGCTCCATGGCCAGCCTCGGTATGTACATCGGCCTGCGTGACACCGCCGAAAACCTGGGGCTACCCAAAACCAACTACTGGCTCTACACCAGCGAGGATTACGAGGGTTCGCTGGATCGCTTCTTTGCCGATCCGGACAATGAAACCATCCCGCTGGTGTACATCTCCTTCCCCTCGGCCAAGGATCCCGCGTTTCTGGATAAATACCCCGGGCGGTCCACCATCGAGATCGTCGCCCCCGGCCCTCATGAGTGGTTTGCCCAGTGGGCCGATCAGCCCTGGGGTAAACGCGGCGAGCAATACGAAGCGCTCAAGGAAAAATGGTCGCAGCGGCTGCTGGAACGACTCTATGAACACTTCCCGCAGCTCCGCGGCAAAATCGACTATTACGAACTGTCCACCCCCCTGTCCACGGACTACTTCTGCCGTTACGAAACCGGCGAAATCTACGGCCTGGATCACACCCCGGAGCGTTTCGAACAACGCTGGCTCAAACCAAAGACGAAGATTCCCGGGCTTTATCTCACCGGCCAGGATGTGCTCACTTGCGGTGTAGCGGGCGCCATGATGGCAGGGCTGGCCACCGCCGTCACCGCCGGGGGCCGCGACGGCTGGCAGCTGGCGCGGAAGTTCTTTGCCCCGGCCTGACGGCCGGGCGTCCAAGGTCCAAGGTCTAAAGTCTTAAGACGTCTTAAGACCTAAGACATAAGACTTAAAACGCCCAGCCGGAGGCTGGGTATAACCTGACGATCGGGATGAGGGTGAAATAGAGTGCGCCGGTAACCAGCAGCCGGTGGGGCTCATCCACCCAGATGCCCTCTCCGGGCACCTTGATATCGCGAGTCACCTCAGGCGTCATACCCAGCCGGGGCAAGGGCAGAAAGCTG
>PWYF01000073.1 GCA_003567955.1 Thiotrichales bacterium | reverse complement strand
TCGGCGCGCAGGGCCTCCATCCAGACACTCAGCGCCGCCTTGGAAGCGCTGTAGGCGCCGTTGCCGGGCAGGCCGCGAAAAGCGGCGACGCTGGAGGTGGCGACAATATGCCCCCGGCCGCGCTCGCGAAAGTATTCAGCGGCCGCCTCCACCGTGGCCATGGCTCCGATCACATTGGTTTCGATGGTGCGTCTGGCAGCCGCAAACTCGCCCTTGCCGATCTTGCCCCCCAGGCCGATGCCGGCATTGGCGAAGACGATATCCAGCCCGTCCAGTTCGTCAATGATTTCGCGCAGGACCCCAGGCACTTTGTCGTATTCGGTGACATCCAGGCTGCGAATCGCGATCCGGGTGTCGGGGTGGCGTTGCAGAATGTTATCGCGCAGCGTATCCAGGGCATCAAGACGACGCGCGGCCAGCCCCAGGCCGTAGCCGCGCCGGGCAAACTCCATGGCCACTGCGCCGCCGATACCGGAACTGGCGCCGGTAATCATGATATTTCTGCTCATACTGCTCTCCAGGCTGACGGCTGATATCCGGAAACCGGCGTGCAGCCGGAATATCGGTCCATTCTATACCGCGTGGCTGTCAGAATCGCCAGACAAGGCCGACCCCCGCCGCATCCAGTTCAATGTCCGAGGTATCCAGATAGCGGATATAGTCGGCGTTAATCGCCAGGTGCTCGCCGATGGGTACCAGCACGCCGGCCCCATACGAAAAACCGGTTTCGGTACTGTCCGAACTGCCGCCGAACAGCCCCCCACCGCTGTCCTGGCTGAACAGGCCCTGGCTCAGCCCGACCATGACCGACAGGCGCAGGTAATCATGAACCGGGAATCTGCCGCGAAAAAAGGCGCTGTAGAGAAAATCCAGCTCCAGCCCCGCATCAGAACCGCCGCCGCCCAGGTGTATTTCCGTATAAAAATACTGTGCCATCCGGTAGCCCACCCGACCCCGGAAGCCCTGATCTGATGCATCCGAGTTGTCTTCTTCCCAGAACAACAGATCGAGGCCGGCGTAAGCGACTTCGTCGGGTTGTGAGCCGGCGTTCCCGTTATTGCCGTTGCCGGCGTGCCCTGTCAGCGGCAGCGTGAACAGGCAAAGGATTGCGGCCAGATTCAGTGTCAGCGGTTTAAACATACCTGCCTCCTGTGGAACGGCGGAAGGTTGATTCGCTGTCCTCCTGGCACAGCCTAACGCAAATTTTCGGTAACTGCGGAACAGGGCGGGGGATATGCTCAATCATGCTCTTTGCCTGGTCCGATGCAGATCAGGGCCGAGTGGGGGGGGTCAGGCGGTTTTCGCTTTTAGCGTGTCGGATAGTTCATTGATGTATGTATCAACTGCCGGTTGTAGCCCGGGGTTGTTGCGCAAGATGCTTAGGCGTACCCGCCTGAGGTAATTGTCCGGCGCCTGTCTGGTGAGCAGACCGGTCAGTATATGTCTGACGTAATGAAATTCCGTTTGCAGGTCGTGTCTTGGATTGCAGGCCAGCCAGGTGAGTACCGTGGAATCAACCGGATTACCGTCGGGGTGGCAGACCGCAATGCGGGTGCGATGGTATTCAACGCCCTCGTTTTCGATGCTGTCCATACTCGGGCGCTGGCCGGCGCTGTCGCGGCGGACAAGCGCATCCGGAATCTCGTAGAGCATGCCCCAGGCGGGTTGCGAGCCACCGGGGATCAGGTCGGCGGCAGCACAGCGATTGCCCTCGCTCCAGACCGTAAATCCCAGCTCATGCGGCTCTCTGGTATAAACCAGGCCCAGATAGCGGGCCTCGCCACGCAGGCGCTGCTGTGAATTGAGCCGTTCGCTGTTCAGGTTGGAGCCGTACTGGAAGATGATAGCCATAGGTGGTGGTCTGGGTGGCGAATGTGACTGCCCCCGAGTGTAAGGGGCTGTTGCGCCCCTGCCAAGGACCCCCGTGCCGACCCGCGAGCTGATGGTTTTGTGTGCGCTACGCGCACGATTTGATTGGGGCAGGGAGTCGCCCTGCAGTGGGGTACTTTCTTTGTTATGCGACAAAGAAAGTACCCAAAGCAAACGCAGGGATTATTTGAGCATCAGCGTGTAACCCATGTCCTTGACCTCTACAAGGTGTCTTTCTTTTGGTTACTTTTCTTGGACAAGCAAGAAAAGTGACTCGCCTGCGGGGCGAAATCCCGCCCAATCAAACCGTGCGCGTAGCGCGCACAAATCAACAACAGGTCAGAGCCAGGGCAGCGGCATCAGCTATTTGTTGAGGATGCCCTGGCGGGCGAAGTATTCACGCTGCAGGGTGGCGACCACACCAGCCAGCAGCGCCAGGCTGAGCAGGTTGGGCAGTGCCATCAGCAGATTGGTGATATCGGCCAGATTCCACACCAGTTGCAATGGCACGGCGGCACCCACCACCACCAGCAGGGTGAAGACCACCCGGTAGGGCATGACCGCGCCCTCGCCGAACAGGAAGCGCGCCGAGCGATCACCGTAGTAGGACCAGGCAATCATGGTGGAGAAGGCAAACAGGGTCAGTGAAATGCCTACCATCCAGCCGCCAGCCTCACCCAGGGTTTGACTGAAGGCGAAAGCGGTCAGGGAGGCCCCGACCATGTCATCGCCGCTGGTCAGGTAGGCCCCGGTAACAATAATCACCAGGCCGGTCAGGGTGCAGACGATCAGGGTGTCGATAAAGGGCTCCAGCATGGCCACCAGGCCTTCGCGTACCGGTTCATTGGTGCGCGCGGCAGCATGAGCGATGGGGGAGGAGCCCAGGCCGGCTTCATTGGAAAACATGCCGCGTGCCACACCCCAGCGAATCGCCTCGCCCACGGCCGCGCCACCCACGGACCAGGGATTCAGTGCGTATTCAAGAATGGTGGCGAAGGCTGCGGGGATTTGCGGGGCATGGGCCACCAGGACAATCAGGGCGCCGGCCATGTACACCGTTGCCATGACCGGCACCAGCATGGCAGCGGCCCTGGCGATACGACGGATACCGCCGAGGATCACCAGACCCACTAAAATACCCAGCACCACGCCCACCATCCAGCCGTACTCACCGAGTTCCGGCCAGATGAAGCGCAGGCCGTCAACCACCGAGTTGGCCTGCACCATATTGCCAATGCCGAGTGCGGCGATCAGGGCGAAAAAGGCAAACAGGGCGGCCAGCCGGGGGAAATTCAGGCCATGCAACAGGGTGTACATAGGGCCACCGGAGACCTCGCCGCTGTCATCAATTTCGCGATAACGAACGGCCAGGGTGCATTCCACAAACTTGGTGGCCATGCCAAAAACCGCCGTCACCCACATCCAGAACAGGGCCCCTGGCCCCCCCAGGGATATCGCGGTGGCAACGCCTGCGATGTTACCGGTGCCGATGGTGGCCGAGAGTGCGGTGGACAGCGCCTGGAAATGGGAAACCTCACCGGCTTCGTCATGTCGGGTGTGCTTGCCGCGGGTAACCGCCATGGCATGGGTCAGGCCGCGAACCTGGATGAAGCCGGTGCGAATGGTCAGGTAGAGGCCCATTCCGAGGAGCAGGCCCAGGGTGACCAGATTACCCCAGAGGAAACCAGAGATGGCGCCGGTAAGCTCAGTCAACTGGGCCAGCAGGTTATCCATGGCTGAAAAATCCTGTTGTTATTGTTTGCGCCAATGCCGGTGACGGAGTGACACGCCGTTTTCCCCGGAGCGTACTTTAGCATGCCTGCCCCGGGGATTATTCCTGTTCCGTTGGTGCCTCGTCGCCGCTCAGGTATCGGTCCAGCTTCCGCAGAACGGGACGTTGCCATTCAGTTTTCTCAAAGCGATCCGCCAGCCGTCTGAGCAGTTCGTTTTCATCCGGGCGCGGCTGGCTTTCCATGTCCAGCGTACCGCCCTCGCGCAGGGCCATGGCGCTGCCACTGATGCGCTGGGTGCCCAGGTATCCGACGTCACCGGCGCCAAGGTTGACCATGGGTCCCTGGAGACGGCTGAGTTGATAGATCGTGACGCCATCCGAGACCCCGCCAAGATAATAATTCCCCGGTGGTACATCGGTAAGCACAAAGCTGCCATCACGCTGTACCCGGGCTGTCAGCCCAAATGGTCCCCAGTGCATTTTGCCGGGCTGGTGAATATAAACCCGCACCGGTACCATTTGTTCCGAACTGATATGGCCGTGCAGTATGCCCCGGGTGTGACTGTTGCCCCCCAGGGTGGCGCACCCTGTCAGGCCAAGGCAGAGAAATATCAGTACAATGTAGCGTAATCGTGGCATTTTTCAGGTCTTGTGTTTCCTGGAGGCGAGTATCATGCTTTTTCAGGGTGTCTGACAGGCGTTGGCTTGCGTTCAGCTTGCTTATGCTACTTGTATAGCAGTATTCAGAATAGCGGAAGGAAGACAGCGATGCGATATCTAATCTATATGGCCGCAGTATTAACGGTTGCATTTCCTCTGGTTGTTTTTGGCGGAGAAACCAGGTCACCTGCAACCGAGCAGGAAGTGCTTGAGCGGATGGCAGGCACCTGGGTGGAAGATCGGGCAATCACCCTGGAACAGATATATCGCCGACTGGCGGAAGAAGGGTTGTCTGAGCAGGAGCGGGGGCAACTGTATTTCTTGAGGAACACGTTACAAAAGGCAGAACTGGAGCTGTCCTTTGGTGAAGATGGCGCTGCCAGAATTTCCGGTAGTTCTGGGCAAAATGAGGTAGATGAACGAGGCCGGGTGAAAGTGCTTGCTGTTGATGAAGACCGCGCAACAATTTCGTTTGAAGGCGGTGAAGTTATATTGAACCGGGAGTTGACGGTGGGATTTGACGTCGAGGAAGGCCACGGCTTTTATCTACTTATGGATAATAAGATCAAGCGCTACTACCTGCCAAAATGATGCCTGCGCCGAGCCTGGTAAACGCGAGGCGAAGCTGACAAGTTAACATCATTTGACATATTAATACGCCCTTATTTATGCTGCCCGGGCGGCGTCACGGAGTGATGGATTTGCCGCGGCGGGCGGAAGCCGGGAGGCCGCCGTCTGGCTGAAGGGAATCAGCGACAGGGAAGTCGTCCGCACCCTGCAGCTACTTCAGGATAGTTCAACCGGTCAGGTATCGGCCCCGGTGGGTTCCGGGGCCGCCGCCAGCAGTTCATTTGCCAGCTCGATCAACGCCTGTTCACCCCCTTCCTCATCCAGGAAGTGCTGGGCCGCCAGAATCATGCCTTTGACCTGCTCGCGTCCGGCGTGATCCGGCACTGCGAGTTCTGCCGCCAGTCGAGTCTGGAAACGGCGGTAGACGCTGCCGGAGAGGGTATTTTTCTCCGTGCTTGAGAGATGCCGTCCCAGGTGTCGAACTGCGACAGGGATCATCCAGCCGCAATCCCGGGCGTCGCCAGGGGGCTGCATGGCTTTTATCCGCTCGGGCGGGTTCGGACCGATGCCGGTGCCGAAAGAGGCCAGTAACAGACGCTCCGGTAAACCTTCCTCCAGCAGCCGGGTAACGGCCTGGGGCGCCGGGTCGGTGGAGACGACACCGCCATCCACCAGCCCCAGTCGGCCGTGACCGGGAACATTCATGATATGGGCGGGGAAAATTTCCGGCAGCGAGGCCGAGGCAAGGCAGGCGTCCTGCATGCTGATGTTGGCGCACTCGGGATTTGCGCTGTCAAAAACGATGGCGCTGTCGAGTTCCGGGGCGAAGCACGTCACCATGACCCGCGTCTGCGCCTGAGCCAGCAGGGTGTCCCCGACAACGTCATCCAGCACCCGCCTGAGGCCGTCGTGGTTATATCGGCTGCCCGATAAAAGCTTGCGCAGACGACCGGCAAAACGGCTGGCGTCGCGGGGGAATACAGCCTCGCCGTGCTTCTGGTAGAACTCGACCAGGTCCTGCGCGGTATGACCGCAGGCCATGCCGCAGGCCAGCAGGCTGCCGGTGGAGGTGCCTGCGATCAGGTCCACGTGTTGATTCAGGGGGCCGGGCAGCTCCGCTTGCAGGCGATGCAGCCATAGCGCCGTAATCAAGCCACGAACCCCACCGCCATCCAGACTCAGAAGACGCAGTGGGCGGCCCGGGTTCCCGGGGGCTTGTGCTGAGGGGCTATCCATCGTTGCTCATGATTTCATTCTCAGGTGCCGGCGCCAAGTACCCGCATGGGGGATTGGTCCAGTACGGGCCGGATTGCCAGTAGACCGGCAAGCCCGATGCCGAGGGTGCTGCCGATAATACCCGCAATGAATACCCAGGGCCCCGGGACATAAACAAGTTCCATCACTTCCCGGGCAATCAGCCAGCCCGCTGCCCAGGCGGCGAGTGTTGCCACGCAGCCCGCCACCAGTCCCAGAATGGCAAATTCGGTTGCCAGTGCACCCAGCACGGTCGCGCGTCTGGCCCCCAGTGCGCGCATCAGGGCCGCCTCGCGGTAGCGTTGTTCGCGGGTGGCCTGAATGGTGGCCAGCAGTACAACCACGCCGGCCAACAGAGTAAACATAAACACATATTGCACAGACAGGCTGACCCGCTGGATCACCTCCCGCACCTGGGCAATGATCGCGGCCACATCAATGGTGCCCAGGCTGGGGAAGGCGCGAATCAGTTGCGCGGGTAATGCCCCGTGCTCGGCGCCCAGACGCAGGGCACTGATCCAGGTGGCGGGGAGGTCTTCAAGCACGCCGGGGGGCGTGAGCGTGAAAAAGTTGGCATTAAAGGAATCCCACTGGATTTCACGCAGATTATGAACTTCCAGTTCCAGGCGTTCACCGGCGACTTCGAATCCAAGCGTGTCACCGCGCTCAATTCCCAGTCGCCCGGCCAGCTCGGCATCCATCGAAAGCATGGGTTGACCGTGTTGCGAGGCCGTCCACCACTGGCCTTCGCTGACCCGATTATCCACTGGCAGTTCAGCGGCCCATGACAGGTTGAATTCCCGCAGGGCCATGCGCCGGGTGCGGCCCTCATCGAAATCCTCGCCTTGTACCTCCCGGTCATTGTGGTTGTGCCACCGGGCCCGAACCATGGGATGAAATTCCGGCGCCTCAAGACCGGCCTCAACCAGCATTTCCGCCAGAGCTTTGCGTTCGTGTCCCTGTATATTGACCAGGAAAAGGTTGGGAGTGTCCTCGCCCAGGGAAGCTTCCCAGGTGCCGATAAGATCATTGCGCACCACCCCCAGCAGGAGCAGCACGCTGATCCCCAGGCCGAAACCGGTGATCAGCAAGGCGGTTTCGCCCCGGCGACGGGCCAGGCTGGCCAGGCCGTGATGCCAGGCGGTGGCTTGATGTCCCCCCCGGCGGGTCATATCGAGCAGTGCTACCAGCAGTGCCCCGCTCAGCGCCAGCAGTACCCCGGCAATCAGGGTGCCTGCGGCCACCCATAGGGTCAGTTGGGCGTCACCGGTATGCCAGAGCATCAGCACCACGGTGGCAATAATGGCGGCCAGAGCGGCAACTAACGGACGCCAGTGGTGCTTGTCTTGCTCGCGGCGAAGGACGCGGCCCGGCGGAGTACGGGCGACAGTCAGCAGTGGCGGCAGTGCGAAGCCGGCAAACAGCAGCACACCGGTGAGGGCACCGGTTAAAGCCGCGCCAGGTCCGGGCGGGGGAAGGGGGGCGCCGAGCAGGCCGCTCGCAATAGCTGCCAGTCCGCTCTGGGCCAGATAGCCTGTGGCCACCCCCAGGCCACAACCCGCCAGCGCAGTGAGTGCGATAACGCTGCCATGTATGCCGGTCAGGGTGGCGCGACTGGCCCCCATGCAGCGCAGGACCGCGGCGCTGTCCAGATGGCGTCGGCTGTATTGGCGCGCGCTCAGGGCAATGGCGGCACCGGCCAGGATCACGCTCACAAGGGCGGCCAGATGCAGAAACTGCTCACCCCTTTGCATTGCGGCACGCAGCTCGGGTTGACGCTCTTCCAGGCTTTCAATCTCCAGTTGTTTATCGGAGGTGATCACCGGGTCTTGTCGCAGGCGCTCAATGTCGGCCGGCGCGCCGGCGACCAGCAGGCGATAACGGACCCGGCTGGCAGGCTGGATCAATTCGGTGGCGTCAAGGTCCGCCATGTGCATCAGCAGTCGGGGCGCTACGGCAAAAAAACTGGCGCCACCATCGGGTTGACTGATCAGTACCTGTTCAAGCCGTAGCTGGCTGGCGCCTACGGCGAGACGGTCACCCGGGCTGGCCTGGAGCAGGCTGGCAAGACGACTGTCCGCCCAGAGGGTGCCCCGGGCGGGGCCATGTTGTCGGGGGACGCCCGTGGCAAAGGCCTGATCGGCCGTGCGCAGATCGCCGCGCAGGGGATAATCGTCATCCACGGCCTGGATTGTGGCCAGTACGGTCTCCTCACCCAGGCGGACCACGCTGGGAAAGGTAAGGGTGCGCGCGGTTGCGAGATTGTACCGGGAGACCTGGTCTTCCACCGCTGCGGGAATCGGCTGGCTGGAACGGATCACAAGATCGCCGCCCATGCTCTGGCCAGCCTGTTGGGAAAAGGCCAGGTTAATGCGGTCGGAGAAACCGCCCACTGCGGTGATGGAGGCCACGGCAATCACCAGGGCGAAGGCCAGCAGGCGTAGCTCCCCGCTGCGCCAGTCGTGTGCCAGCATACGCATGCCCCAGCCCGGTGCGAACATGGTCATGGGCTGAGCCGACCGCCATCCAGCATTAACTGGCGGTCGCAATGTCTGGCCAGGGCCGGGTCGTGGGTTACCAGGACCAGAGTCGTGCCGAGGCGTTGATTAAGATCGAACATCAGGGTTGCAACCCGCTGCCCGGTGCCCTGGTCAAGATTGCCGGTGGGTTCGTCTGCAAACAGAATACGAGGTTCGGGGGCAAAAGCCCGGGCCAGCGCCACGCGCTGCTGTTCGCCCCCGGAGAGCTGGTGCGGATAATGTGACAGGCGATGCCCCAGGCCGACATCATCCAGCCACTGCCGGGCGCGCTCAGCAGGCTCCGGTCTGTCAGCCAGGCTGACGGCGAGCATGACATTTTCCAGCGCATTGAGATTGGGCAGCAAATGGAAAGACTGGAATACAAAACCGACCCGCCCGGCCCGTGTTGCGGCGCGCTGGTCTTCATCCATGGAGGTGAGTTCCTGCTCCTCCAGCCAGACCTGGCCGCGGCTGGGCAGGTCGAGTCCGGCCAGCAGCCCGAGTAATGTTGTCTTGCCCGAGCCGGAGGCGCCCAGCAGCGCCATACTTTGGCCTGCGGCAATTTCCAGGCTGATATTATCAATAATGGTCAGCAGGCCTTCGGGGCTGTTAACCTGCTTGACAAGTTTCCGTGCGCGGATCATGACCATGCGATTTCCCGCCAAAGTCCTGTTACTGGTGGCCCTGTTGCTGCCGCTGCCGGTCGCAGGCGGCGAGCCTGTTGTGCTGGTGGTTGGTGACAGCCTGTCAGCGGCCTACGGTATCGATCGCGACCGCGGCTGGCCACAGCTGCTGGTCCGGCAATTGCAGCAGGCAGGCTATCCGCACCGCGTGGTAAATGCCAGTATCAGCGGCGACACCACCAGCGCCGGCCTGGCACGCTTGCCGCGCGCGCTTGCCCGGCATGCGCCCGAGGTGGTGATTCTGGCCCTGGGTGCCAATGACGGATTGCGTGGCATTAGCCATGCTGAAATGGAGCACAATCTTGCCCGTATGATCGACCAGACGCGCCAGCATCAGGCAAGGGTGCTGCTGGTCGGGATGTATTTGCCCCCCAATTACGGGGCTGAATATATTGAGCGTTTTCATGCTGTGTATACCCGCCTCGCTGATGAGTATGGAGTGGCCCTGGTGCCCTTCATGCTGGCCGGATTGATGCTGGATGACGGACTGACACCGGATGAATCGCTGTTCCAGCCCGATGGTATTCATCCCGTGGCCCGCGCCCAGCCGCTGATCCTTGAAACGCTCTGGCCATCTCTGGAGCCCCTGCTGGAAGACTTTTGAACCCGGCGAAGGCGCGTCTTGTACAAGTCTGCAATAATATTATACAAAAATGATGCATTTTGCTCGCACCTGTATTATCTTGTGTGGTCTGTGGTGTCCGGAATAACCGACACCGAAAGCCCCTGCCTGGAGGTCAGGCGTGATGAAGATTGCCGTTATAGGCAGTGGTATTTCGGGTCTCTCTGCGGCCTGGCTGCTTGATGGTCATCATCAGGTCACGCTTTATGAGCGTGACGGGCGCCCGGGTGGGCATACCAATACCGTGCATGTCCCCGCTGCGCTTGGCGGTGAAGCCGTAGATACCGGCTTTATCGTCTATAACGAGCGCAATTATCCGCAGCTGACCGCCCTGTTTGCCCATCTCGGTGTGCCGACCCGGGCGACCGACATGTCATTTTCGGTGTCACTGAACGCAGGGCGGATGGAATACGCCGGTGACAACTTCAACACCCTGTTTGCCCAGCGCAGTAATCTGTTGCGCTGGGGCCACTGGCGCATGCTGGCTGACATCGTACGTTTCAATAGCCACGCTGCCCGCAGTCTGCACGACCCGCTGGCCGAGCAGCAAAGTCTGGATGAATTCCTGCGCGCAGCCGGGTTTGGTGCCGAATTGCGCGATTGTTACCTGCTGCCAATGGGGGCGGCGATCTGGTCCTGTCCGCCGGAGCAGATGCGGCGTTTCCCGGCCGCCACCTTTCTGCGGTTTTTCCACAACCATGGCCTGCTGAGTCTGGATGACCGGCCGGTGTGGCGGACAGTATCGGGTGGCAGCCACGTCTACATCCAGCGAATGCTGGAACGTCTGCGTGCCCAGGTGCGACTCGGGCAGGGCGCCGCCCGGGTGATGCGGGATGCCGCTGGCGTGACTGTGGTGGATGAGGCGGGTCGCCACCATCGCCATGATCAGGTGGTTTTTGCCACCCATGCCGATCAGACGCTGGCGCTGCTGGATCGCCCCGGTTTCTGGGAGCGAACGTTGCTGGGCAGTTTCGGCTATCAGCACAACCGGGCTGTTCTGCATACTGATACGGCCCTGATGCCACGACGGGGCAGGGTCTGGTCTTCCTGGAATTATCTCGGTCATACGGACCCGGAGGGACGTCGGCGCTTGTCGGTCAGCTACTGGATGAACCGACTGCAGGGACTGACAACAGCCACCCCTGTGATCGTAACCCTCAACCCCCTGCGGGCGCCGGCTCCTGAGAAAGTGATTGCCGAATTTGAGTATGAGCATCCGGTATTTGATGCGCGCGCCATGCAGGCCCAGCCGCTGCTGGGGTATCTGCAGGGTCGTCATCGCAGCTGGTATTGCGGCAGTTACTTTGGGCATGGTTTTCATGAAGATGGCTTGCGCTCGGCGATCGCTGTGGCGGCGGGGTTTGGTGTGCGCCCGCCGTGGGAGTCGGCTGCACAGACAGCCCCGGTGTCTGGACCGAGCGGTGTGCAAACCGCGCCACCGGTTCTGGTTGCCGAGCAGGTGTGAGCATGGATGATGGCCATATCTACCTGAGTTCGGTTGTGCACACCCGCTTTGCCCCGGTGCGCCACGGTTTTCGCTATCGTGTCGGATATCTGTTGCTGGATATTGACCGTCTGTCCGGGCTGGATCAGCGGCTGCGTCTGTTCGCCTGGAACCGGGCCGGTCTGTTCAGTATTCATAATCGCGACCATGGTCCACGTGATGGCTCTGCCCTGCGCCCCTGGATCGAACAGACTCTGCGGGAGCATGGGGTAGAGATGGCCGGTGGGCGGGTGCGCCTGTTGTGTTTCCCGAGAATACTGGGATACGCCTTTAACCCTGTCAGTCTGTGGTATTGCGATTATCCGGATGGTCGTCCCGCCGCTGTGCTGTGTGAAGTCAGGAATACCTTCGGTGAGTATCATAATTATCTGTTGCCACCAGCGCCCGGGGGTGTTTTTGACTGGCAAGCCACCCATCACAAGTCCAAATGCTTCCATGTTTCCCCCTTTCTGGGTAACGGCGGGAGCTATGCTTTCCGGGTCAGGGCGCCCGGGCAACGCCTGAGTCTGCATATCCGTGAATTCCCTGCTGGCCAGGCCGTGCTGGCCGCCGGTATTGCCGGTTATGCCCGGCCGCTTGGT
>PWYF01000252.1 GCA_003567955.1 Thiotrichales bacterium | reverse complement strand
CGGGGGATGAAATGAAATTGCGCCCGGTGCACCTGAACCTGGATTTCGCTGAAACCTTCCCCAGCCGCAAATCCGACGCCTATGAACGGCTGATCATGGATTGCCTGCGGGGCAAGCTGACCCTGTTTGCGCGGCGCGATGAAGTGGATGCTGCCTGGCGCTGGATCGAGCCCATCCTGGCGGCCTGGGCCGAATCGCCATCAGGGCCCAAACCCTATACTGCGGGGACCTGGGGGCCGGCGGCGGCCAGCGCGCTGACCGGGCGTGACGGCATCAGCTGGTACGAGGAAGAGTGATGGCGGGCGAGCACCGTTTTCGTACTGCCCCGGCGCTGGCACTGGCGCTGGCGGCCGATATCGGCGACTGGCTGGCAAACGGCCTGGCGGTAAGGCCCCGCGCCAGCCTGGTGCTCTCCGGCGGCAGTACGCCGGTGCCCCTGTTCCACGCGCTGCGAGAGATTGATCTGGACTGGTCACGGGTGGATATCACGCTGGCGGATGAGCGTTGGGTCGCCCCGGATCACGCCGATAGTAACGAGGGACTGCTGCGCCGGGAATTGTTGCAGGGTGCGGTCGCCGCGGCGCGGTTGTTGCCGCTCAAGACCCCGGCGGCCACGCCCGGTCAGGGGCTGGCGGAATGCAGCCGGCGGCTGGCCGAGATCCCGCGGCCCTTTGATGTGGTGGTGCTGGGCGCCGGCGCGGACGGGCATTTTGCTTCCCTGTTCCCGGGCACTGAAGCCCTGGCACAGGGGCTGGACCCCGACGGGGCCGCAAGCTGTGTGGCGTGTACGCCGCCGGAAGCACCGCACCCCCGTATCAGCCTTACGCTGGCCGCGCTGCTCAATACCCGACGGCTGGTGTTGCACATTACCGGTGAGGAGAAATGGTCGGTCTATCAGCGCGCCCTGACCGGGGGTGAGTCAGGTGCGCTGCCGCTGCGGGCCGTGTTTGAGCAAACCAGGGTGCAGGCCGATGTCTACTGGGCCCCGTAATACCGCCTGGCTGATTGCCGATATCGGCGGCACCAATGCCCGCTTTGCGATTGTGCCCGAGCCCGGGGGCGCCCCCGAACAACAGCAGGTCCTGCCCTGCGTTGATTTCCCCGATCTGGCCGCTGCTGCATCGCATTATCTTGAAGGGGTAGCCGGCCCCCGCCCGCGTCATGCCGCCATGGCGATTGCCACCTCCATCACCAGCGACCAGATCCGCATGACCAATAATTCCTGGGTCTTCTCCATTGAGCAGACCCGCCGGCAACTGGACCTGAAACGGCTGGATCTGATCAACGATTTCACCGCCCAGGCGCTGGCTATCCCGCATCTGTCGCCCGAGGCCCTGCGCCCGCTGGGTAGTGGGGAAGCCGCTCCCGACACACCGCTGGCGGTGGTGGGGCCCGGCACCGGGCTGGGGGTATCCGGCCTGATTCCCGCCGGCGGTGACTGGATCCCGCTGAAGGCCGCCGGGGGGCACGTCAGCTTCAGCCCCGTAAATGCCCGGGAAATCGCCCTGCTTGAGGTCATGCTGAGGGCATTTGAGCATGTCTCCGCCGAGCGTCTGATTTCCGGCATGGGGCTGGAGAATATTTATAGAGGGCTGTGTGAGGTCGACGGGGTGGAGACCGGGGCGCTGTCTGCGGCCGCGATCGTCGGGCAGGCCCGGGCCGGTCAGTCCGCGCTGTGCCTGGAGGCGGTACGTATGCTCACCGGCATGCTGGGCACGGTTACCGGCAATGTGGTGCTCACCCTGGGCGCGCGCGGCGGGTTTTATATCTGCGGTGGGGTGGTCTTGCGCCTGGGCGAGCTGTTTGATGAAACGCACTTTCGTGAACGCTTCGAGGCGCATGGCCGCTTCCGGGACTATCTTTCCGCCGTGCCGGGCTATCTGGTGCTGGAAGCGCAGTCCGGCCTGCTGGGCATGGCGCGGGGTTATACCGCGCAGTTCAGGTCAGACAAGTGGGCAGGTTGATTCATGTTGTCGAGAATCAAGGCATTGCAGCCGGAATTGCGGCCTTCGGAGCAGAAGGTGGCGGCGCTGGTGCTGAACCAGCCGCAGGCGGTGCTCAATGCCCCTATCGCTGATCTGGCCAGCCAGGCCGGAGTCAGCCAGCCCACGGTGATCCGCTTTTGCCGGGCCATCGGCTGCAGTGGGTTTCAGGATTTCAAGCTGCGCCTGGCTGCCAGCGTGGCCAGCGGTATTCCCTATGTCTACAGCGGAGTGGATGCGGGCGACTCGCCCGAGGATCTGGGCGCCAAGGTGTTCGATCGTGCTATCGCCACCCTGGTCCATGCCCGCAATCATCTGAATACCGAGGCCCTGGGCGAGGCGATCAAGCTGCTGTCCGGGGCCAGCCGGATCGAGTTCTATGGTCACGGCGCTTCGGGCATTGTCGCCGCCGATGCCCAGCACAAGTTTTTCCGTATGGGTATCCCCGCGGTGGCCTGCAGTGATCCCCATACCCACGCCATGGCGGCGGCCATCCTGCCGCCGGACAGCGTGGTGGTGGCGATCTCCCACACCGGCCGTTCGCGGGATCTGCTGCGCAGTGTGGAGCTGGCGCTGGATGCCGGCGCCTCGGTGATTGCCATTACCGCCTGCGGTTCACCGCTGGCCCGGCGCAGTACGGTGGCGCTCTACGCTGATGTTGCCGAGGACACGGATATCGTCATGCCCATGACTTCGCGGCTGGCGCATCTGGT
>PWYF01000180.1 GCA_003567955.1 Thiotrichales bacterium | reverse complement strand
CGGGCCGGGTGGGGTCTGTGCACGCGCCCTTCTTCGGCCATCCGCTGCTCACTTCCACTCTGGCGCCAAAGCTTGCTGCCCGCACCGGCGCGCCTGTGTTCTTCGCACTATGCGAACGCCTGCCCCGCGGTCGCGGCTACCACCTGCACTTTTCCCCCGGCGACCCCGAGATCGGCAACCCGGACGAAAATATTGCGACGGCCGCCCTCAACCGCAGCGTGGAAAAATGCATCCGCACCTGCCCGGAGCAGTATTGGTGGACCTACAAAATATTTCGGCGCACACCACCCGGAATGGAAAAACCTTATCGGGTGATTGAGTGATTTTCAGCGCTGCGCCCGGGCTGTACACCACCCCCCACAAAAGTTAAGGTTTTTCGCCTTGAGAAACGCTGCAGCGCACCCTTAAACAAAACGATAAAAGCCGCCGGAGGGGGACTCGTGACAAGCTGGCTACTGGCTCTGATCGCCTTTGCCGTGTTTTTTCTCGGCTACCGCTTCTATTCGAAATTCCTGGCCGAGAAGATTTTCCGGCTGGACCCGGACTTCCAGACCCCGGCGTATCGTTTCCAGGACGGCGTGGACTTCGTGCCCACCAACCGCTTTGTACTCTGGGGGCACCACTTTACTTCCGTCGCCGGCGCCGCGCCCATTATCGGCCCGGCCATCGCCATGATCTGGGGCTGGGGCCCGGCGCTGGTCTGGGTGCTGGTGGGCACGGTGTTTTTTGCCGGCATCCACGATTTCGGCACCCTGTGGGCCTCCATCCGCAACAAGGGGCGCTCGGTGGGCGCCATTGCCCGTGAGGTCATCGGCCCGCGCGCGCTGACTCTGTTCCTGCTGATCATTTTCTTCCTGCTACTGATGGTCAACGCCGTATTTGCCGTGGCCATCGGCACCCTGTTCACCGCCTTCCCGTCGAGTGTGCTGCCCTATTGGCTGCAGATTCCCATTGCCATGGCCATTGGCTACCTGGTCTATCGCCGGGCCTGGCGACTGCTGGCGCCGGCGCTCATCGGCCTGGCCGTGCTGCTGTCGCTGGTATGGGTGGGCGCGCAGACACCGCTGGAACTGCCCGAAGACCCGGCCGGCATCCCCACCACTGCCTGGTGGGTGTTTATCATGCTCGCCTACGGCGCCATCGCCTCTCGCCTGCCGGTGTGGCTGCTGCTGCAACCGCGCGATTTCCTCAATGCCCACCTGCTGTTCATCGGCCTGGCCCTTCTTTATCTGGGCGTTTTCGTCGGTCGCCCGGAAATCGTCGCGCCCATGTTCAACAGTAACGTGCCGGCAGACGCGCCGCCGCTGCTGCCGTTGCTGTTTGTGACCATCGCCTGCGGGGCCATCTCCGGCTTTCACGGCCTGGTCAGTTCGGGGACGTCATCCAAGCAATTAAAAAAGGAAACCGACGCCCGCTTCGTGGGTTACCTGGGCTCCACCGGCGAGGGCCTGCTCGCAGTAGCCGCCATCCTCGCCACTGCAGCCGGCTTTGCCACCTTTGATGCCTGGAGCGAGCATTACAGTTCCTGGGCCTCGGCCAGCGGCCAGGGCATCACTGCCTTTGTCAGCGGCGGCGGCACCTTCCTCACCAACCTTGGACTGCCGGCCCTGCTCGGCACCACCTTTATCTCCATCATGGTGGTGGCCTTTGCCGCCACCACACTGGATACCAGCATGCGCCTGCAACGTTTCATCCTCGCCGAGGTGGGCCGTCAGTACCGCCTGCCAGTGCTGCAAAACATCAATTTCGCCACGGTGCTGGTGTTTGTCTGCTGCGCCGCGCTGGCGTTTTTTGCCGACCCCGACAACCCCGGTGCCGGCGGCATGATCCTGTGGCCCCTGTTCGGCACCACCAACCAGTTGCTGGCCGGGCTTTCACTGCTGCTGCTGTCGCTGATCCTGTGGTACACCGGCCGGCCGTTTATCTATACCCTGATCCCCTTCCTGTTCGTTGCCACCATGACCACCTGGGCCATGATCATCAATGTCGGCACTTTCTTCGCCGACGGCAACATGATGCTCACCGGCATCGGCGGCCTGATCCTGATTCTCAATATATGGCTGATCCTCGAAGGCGTTCTCGCCGTCCGCCATCATCGGGAACCCTCACAGGTCCTTGATCCTGACTGAATCAGGATCAAGGACCTGTGAGGGCGTGATTACGTGTTACGTGCTTAAGTGGTTACGTGATGGTGTGCGACCACGTCGCACCAATCCAATTGAATTGTGCGGCTCCGCCGCACGCCACAACTTAACCACTTAATCACCTAACCACTTAACAACGCCATGCCATGCCATGGCCAGGAGTAATTTTGTGAAGATATGGGTGGATGCGGATGCCTGTCCCGTGGTCGTACGGGAGATTCTGTTTCGTGCCGCGCGGCGCACGGGGGTCACGCTCACGCTGGTGGCCAACCAGCCCATTCGCACCCCGCCATCACCGCATATCAAAATGCTGCAGGTGCCGGGCGGCTTTGACGTGGCCGATGATGAAATCGTGCGCCGGATCAGCGCCGGGGATCTGGTAATTACCGCCGATATTCCGCTGGCCGCCGAGGTGATTGCCAAGGGCGGCCACGCCCTCAGCCCGCGCGGCGAGCGCTACTCCAGCGAAACCATCGGGGCGCAGCTGAACATGCGCGACTTCATGGACACCATGCGCGCCAGCGGCATCCAGAGCGGCGGCCCACCGCCGCT
>PWYF01000035.1 GCA_003567955.1 Thiotrichales bacterium | reverse complement strand
CTCAGGCTCAGGCTCAGGCTCAGGCTCAGGCTCAGGCTCAGGCTCTTGCTCGCTCAGCTCATAGCCTGGCGTCTGGTCGTGGCCGCTACCCGGTTTGATAATGACGGTTTGTTCGAAGTCTTCTTCCGGGCTTTGTCCGACGCCATCCTCGGCAGCGTCTCCGGATGCTGCGGGGCTATCCGCCACGGTGGCCTGTTCATCCCGTGAATAGACCAGTTCGCAGGCGCCCAGACCGATAACATCGCCATCTTCAATGACGTGTTTTTTGACCAGTTTGCCGTTGACGTAGGTGCCATTGGTGCTGGCCAGGTCTTCCAGGAAGGAATCTCCCAGAATGGTCAGGATGGCGGCGTGACTGGAGCTGACGGCCGGGTCGTCAAGCTGTATGTCATTGTCCGGAGAACGGCCGATATGAATTTTCTTGTTCTCGAGAACAAGTTCTTCAACGGTTCGCCCGTCTTTTTTGACTGTCAGTTTCCCCATACCCAGCGCGCCTTCCATTTATTATGTGATCGTCGGCACCTTCTCCCGCCGACGGATGGCCTGCCTAATCCGCGTCGCAGCCTGCTTTGCCGGGCACTGCGAGCACAACCGAAATGTTGTCGCGGCCACCAGCCTGGTTGGCTGCTTCGACCAGACAGTGCGCAGCCTTGTCAAGGTTATCACCAAATTGGTGCAGGGTTAAGGCGATTGTGTCTTCATCGAGCATGTCACTGAGTCCGTCGGAACACAGTAAATACAGATCCGCTTGTTCCAGCGGGTATTGCTGCAAGCTCACCTCGACTTCGGCCTGCAGGCCCATGGCCCGGGTCACGATGTTGCGATTGCTGGCGCGACTGGCCTGTTCCGGTGTGTACAAACCCTGGTCAAGCATTTCCTGGACCAGTGAGTGATCACTCGTAAGGCATTCCAGTTGCCCGTCCCTGAATCGGTAAAGGCGGGAGTCACCCACATGGGCGACATGCACATGCTGGCCCATGATCAGGCCGGCCACCAGTGTGGTGCCCATGTTGCTATAGCGCGGGTCGCTTTCGGCGGCTTCGAAAATGGCATGATTGGCGGCTTGAACCGCATCTTTCAAGAGCTCTCCGGCCGTGTGCGTGTCCGGTTCCGGGTCGTTGGCCAGGGCCTTTTCCATCACTTCCCGCATCCGCACGATGGCCAGGGCGCTGGCTACTTCGCCGGCCTTGTGCCCGCCCATGCCGTCGGCAACGATGAGCAGGCCCATGCACGGATCAGCGTGCACCGCATCCTCATTGTGGGTGCGCACTCTGCCTCTGTCAGTGAGCGCAGCACTAACCAGCACAGGCATGCTCATTGTGCGATTGCTCCCGGCTCAGGCCAGGGGCTTGCTGGCGAGGCGGGCATGCTATGACGCCGTATACGTTTATTCATGGGTTCCCATACTACTAACGCAGTCGCCTGCGGCGCCAGCCCCGGGAGCTTGCGATCCAGACGTTGCGACTTTTCACCGTAATTACGATAGGCTTTCAAAGTTGCGCCTTGAGACTGAAACGCTGGCAATGCCTTCAGGTGGCGTGAATATATCAATTTTCCTCTGGTGTTCGCCCCATGGCCAAAAACAAAACTGTCTACCAATGCGTTGAATGTGGCGCATCCAGCCCCAAGTGGGCGGGGCAGTGTGCCGAATGCGGCGCCTGGAACACGCTGGAAGAGAGTGTGGCGGCACCGGCCGCTGTGGCGGCCCGCGGTCAGGGCTGGGCCGGTGAGAGTCGGGTGCGTCTGCTTAGCGAGGTGGGGCAGACTGAACAGGCCCGTATGGCCACGGGCATGGAAGAAGTGGATCGGGTGCTGGGCGGCGGGCTGGTGCCGGGGTCCACGGTGTTGATCGGGGGTGACCCGGGGATTGGCAAGTCCACCCTGTTGCTGCAGGTCATGGCCCGGATTAACCAGGCGCACCGCACCTTGTATATTGCCGGCGAGGAGTCACTCGAGCAAATCAGTCTGCGCGCGCATCGCCTGGGTCTGCCGGAAATGCAGATGGCGTTGCTGGCCGAAACCTGCGTGGAGCGGATGCTTGATATTGCCCAGCGGGAAAAGCCCGCCATTATGGTGATTGACTCCATCCAGACGGTGTTTACCGAAACCCTGCAATCAGCCCCCGGGGCAGTGGCGCAGGTCCGCGAAAGCACGGCCCGGCTGGTGCGCTTCGCCAAGCAGACCGGCACGGCATTGTTTCTGGTCGGCCATGTCACCAAGGAAGGCCATCTGGCGGGGCCCCGGGTGCTGGAGCACATGGTGGACACGGTGCTGTATTTTGAAAGCGACCCCGGCAGCCGGTTTCGCCTGATTCGCGCGGTCAAGAATCGTTTCGGCGCGGTCAACGAGCTGGGCGTATTCGCCATGACCGATACCGGGCTGAAAGAGGTCAGCAATCCGTCGGCTATTTTCCTGTCCCGCCATGAGCGCCCCGTGACCGGCAGCGCCATCACCTGCATACGGGAAGGCAGTCGGCCGCTGTTGCTGGAGGTTCAGGCGCTGGTGGATGAAAGCCATCTCAGCAATCCACGGCGGGTCACCCTGGGCCTGGACGGCAGCCGGCTTTCGATGTTGCTGGCGGTGCTGCATCGCCATGGGGGTATCGCGACCTTCGGCCAGGATGTTTTTGTCAATATCGTGGGGGGCATGCGGGTCAGCGAGACCGGGGCCGATCTGGCGGTGCTGCTGGCCGTGCTGTCGAGCTTCAGGGACCGACCGGT
>PWYF01000220.1 GCA_003567955.1 Thiotrichales bacterium | reverse complement strand
TGATCACCTGGCCATCGGCCGGGTCATCTTCATCATCCCGGGCCAGCACGAACACCAGCGGCCCCGCGGAGGGATCGTCGGGATCATCTCGCTCAAGATCCAGCCGTATCGTCGTCTGGTCGCTACTGACCAGGCCCTGTATATCAAGCAACCAGGACTTGCCTTCCCCGAAAATGGCGGTGTCGCCGGTGACTTCCAGGGCCGCGCCATCCTCGATATTGATGCGGACATTGCTGGCATCACCAACAATCGGATCCGTCACCGGGTCCGGCCCGGTGCAGGTGATTTCGCTGTCATCCACCACCGGCAGGGGAGCACATTCGGCCCGCAGTTCCCCCGCACCCAGGGCCAGCACAAGCACCACAGGCGAGGCGTAAAGACCACCGCGACCCGGCAGGCGGCGCAGCAGAGGCAATCGGCCAAACATCAATGAACTCCCGTCAAGTGCGGCTCGGAAAATGCGGACAACAACGTATAACCCGGGAATTGGAGCATTGCCACGCCACGGATGCAACAGCGAAAACTTCGGGGAACACAAAAACGCCGCCACAAATCAGGCGGCGCGGGTCAAATCCACGGAGCCGACCTCAGCGATAATCGGCGCGGAAGCTCATCGCCCCGGGACGGGACACTGAAGGGGCAAGCAACGGTTCGTCGGGGACAGGGGCGCCATCCTCGAGGGGGAACACCAGCAGCGCGCCGCTACCCGCAGAATCATGACGCCCCACGTACAGTGCGCGGGCATCGGGGGCCACGGCCAGGCCGGTATAGTCCAGATCTGTCATTGACTCACTGTAAAGGTGCGCCCGGGCTCCGGGCACCCCGTCGTTGTCCAGCGGGAACACCTCGAGCGCGGCCCCGGTCTGCCCTGGCGTGGCGGGATCCGGGGCGGTGCCAAGCGCGTACACATGATCACCGCCGGGGTGGAAAGCCACATGCTCCCCGGCATGCGCCAGCCCCCGGCTGCCTGCAAGCGTCAATCCGTTATCCACCGGAGAGATACGATAAACCACCAGTTCACCATCCCCCGCCACACTGGTCACGGCAGCCAGTCGGCTGCCATCGGGCGAAATTGCCAGGTCCGTCACGCCGTCCAGTATCAGGTTATCTCCGCCGGAAGCTGTGCCGTCGGCAACATCAATACCACGCCAGCGAATGCGGTCATCGTCCGCAATATAGCGCACGGCAAGGTAATTAAAATTCCCGGCCGGGTTCGTTTCAATCGCGGGGAAAACCCGATCATTACCGACAAGTATCAGATTCTGCTCCTGCAAAAGTTCGCCGGTCTGCGGGTGCCATGAATAGACAAGATACCGGGGCGCGGAGGCCAGGGTGGTTGCGGGGTACACAAAGCGACCGCTGGGCTCAACGCTGACATCACCCAGAATCCGGTCCTGTATCGACTCATCAGCCAGCACCGGCAATTGCATATAACCACTGCCGTCAAGCGCCCAGGCACCCAAATGGGCATTTGGCTGATCCAGCCACGTGGAGAACAACACCGCTTCATGCGGATGCACGGCCAGGCCCCCGGTTTCGCTACCGTCGGCTGCCACTGTTACCCGCGAGGCCAGACTGCCATCCGCTCGCACCCTGAACCGGTCAATGCCCTCGCTGCTATCACTGGCATCGGCGACGTAAAGGTTGTGCACACGCGCCTGGAGCGTGCTGCCGGTGGCAAACACCATGCGCCGGGGCTGCGAGCGGGCCATGGAGCCGAAACGCACCTCATAGCCATCCGGCGACTGTTCAGGCTTGATTGCAGCCACACCCAAAGACTCGCCGTCGCCCGTCCCCGAGGTCAGGGTGTAGATATATCGATTGGCGGGATCAGTCATGGCCTGGGTGACACGGGTTCGGGAGGGCTCTTCAAAGGTGCCGAGCTGGCTCCAGGTGAATTCGCCTGCTTCGGCGTCAAAGGCCAGGGCATTGACACCGCCAGTTATACCGGCATAAACAAAGCGCGCGTCGGCCGAGACGGTAAGCCAGTCATAGGGGGAGGCCGAAGGCGAAGTCGCTACGACTTCCAGGCCCTGGGGAAGAATCCGGTATGCAGCCAGCCCGGTCATAAGACCACCGGCAACCAACAAAAACTCGCCCGAGGGGTCAATCACCACATCATTCTGGATGGTCATTTCGCTCGACAGAATTGTGGCTTCGCCCAGCACCGTTCCACTGACATCAAACTGCAGGATGTCGTTGTCTTCAAAATTATCTTGATCGCCATCAAGCACAAACAGCCTGCGCCCGTCCGGCGTAATGGCCAGGCGGGAAACTTGATAACCGGGGAGACCTACCGCGTCATCAGGAAAAGCGGGGATGCTGTAATCCCCGTGAATGCTGTAGCTGCCAACAAAGCTGGTGCCGATCTCGGACTCAAGCGACATATACAGCACCCGGCCATCGGGGGACACGCCCATGCCAACCGGTCGGGTACTGAATTCAGTCGTATCGGCATAGGCCAGCGCGCCGCTGTGGCGATCCACATCCAGCCGGTGCACTTTCGCACCTTCGGGGTCACTCACATACAGCGCCCGACCGGAAGGATGCAATACCAGATCACGCACACTCTCGGCGTGTTCCAGCCAGACATAGCCCAGATGACGGGGGTTGCCGGTATCCGCGTCAATGCGATACCAGGAAACCGACGGGTCACCGGCATTCAGCACATAGATAAAGCGCGGCTCATTCGCCCCGGAGGAAGAGCTGCTGCTGCAAGCCGAAAAGCCAGTCACCAGCAGCGCAATCACAAGCAAACGCACTAACATCACTACCCCCTGCCGCCCGGGAGCGGGCAGCGTATTATCACAATTGATTATGCAGGCAACTGCCTTACAGCCACCTTACAGTGTTTGTTATCACGGGGAGGGGTTATTGCCTGATGAGCGGCAACCGCCGTTCCAGCAGCACCGTCTGCTTGAGTACAGCGTGATACAGGGCACGGCTGCGTTCAGCCAGTTCGACATCATCCGCCCAGGCGCCGGGCCGGTCATAGGCGGTGCCGTTGCGATAGCCTTCCAGGGCCGCCACCACGAAAGCACCCATGGCCTCAATACCGGCACGCGCGTCCAACGCTTCGCCACTCTCCATATCCAGCCGCGCCATCAGCCGGCCATCCTGCAGGTGGTGCCTGTAAACGTCGATCTGCGCATCCAGGAACTCGCCCAGCCACTGTCGCGGCGCATTTCCGTCGGCATCCAGAAAACCGGCGCCCTCACGTTCGCGCATCAGCGCATAACCGGCCACCAGATGGGTGAGAAACTGCCAGTGGCGGGCAGTATCCACCGTTTCACTGGCGGCCCGCACGCCCTCATCCGTAAAGCGCAGACGCGCCGGCAGGCCATATTCGCCGGCTGCATCGGCCACCCCGGCCAGCAGGGTCAGGCTGCGGCGGTACAGCGTGCGTGCCAGCGCAGTGTCTTCTTCATCCCCGAAAACATACAAATGCTCCCACAACGCCTTGCTGCCACGCAGCAACCCGCCCAGCGCATCCAGTTCCCACTCCGGCGAAGCGAACACATAGCTACCCCGGTTTTCATCCCAGGCTGTATCCAGCTCAGCAGCCAGTTCGCGCGCAATGCGCAGCAAATCATCCGGGCCATAACCCAGCCAGGCCCGCAGGCGCGCCTCGCTCAGCCGGCCCATGTCATCGGCGCCTTCCTGCTTGTGCCAGCGATACCAGGCATAAAAGGCCGGATGCGTCGCTGCCAGACCATGGCCCATGCTGGCAGCACCAAAATGTTCTTGATCCCGATCGGCATAAAACCGTCCGTCGGCGTAGTGCCGATCCAGCACCTCGCGCACCAGCGCGGTGAAATAAGCGGCGGGGTAGAAGGTCAGGCTGTCATCCAGCTCATGATCGGCCCAGCGCCCGGCACGGTGGTGCATGTGGTAGGCATAGACGGCGCTGGCGTAATCCTCAAGTCGGGGCTGGCCGTCCGCCTTCCGGCCATCCTCCGTTACCACCTGATACGGCGCCATGCCGCCTGCATCAAGCGCAAAGTCACCGCTGTGGCGCAGCAGTTCCAGCCACAGCCGCCCACGACGCACCATGGCCTCTCCGGCCAGCGCCGGCTGAAACTGCTCATGCGCCAGCTCGCTGGCCCGCGAGGCCGCACCTACTGCAAATATCGCGTGCTTGGCCTGGACCAGATCAATAAAACGCGCGCCGCGATCGTCAAAGTGCTGCTCACCTTCATCATCAAGCCAGCGTGGCACGTGCGAGGCCGGCCGCGCCGGGATCGCGATCACAGTGGCGTCATCAGCATCTTCTCCTGGCGTCGGCTGATCCGCCCGCTCACAGGCAGCCACCGCCAGCACCAGCGCCGCGACCACCGCCAAACACCTCCAGGGTGACTGTTTACCTCGCTGCATCCACCGGCCCCAGACTTTCAATCCAGTTGGCGTAGAGCTCAAGCGTCAGGCTGTCGCTGACAATATCCATATGCTGCAGCGCCGGCATCACCACCACCCGGCCATGCGCAGCGTAATCCGCGATCACCGGCGCATAACGCTCGGCCACAAAGGCCTCGTCATGTTCGCCCACCACCACCAGCAGGGGCACGTCGATGGCTGTCAGGTCATCGCGGTAATCCCGTGGCCCGAAACCCTGGATCATGCGCCAGGAATAAGCCAGGGTCTCGCGCCCGCTGCGATAGCGCTCGGGCAAATTGAAATGCACCACCTGCAGGTTATCCAGTGCCGTGATACCGAAATTGTTGAGCACCGTCAGCGCCACGATGCGCGGGAGGCGCAACTGCACCCAGCCACCGGCATTGTCGCGGTTGGTGGGCGCATCAGGGCCCAGCATGGGGGCGATTAAAAGCCAGGCATCGACCTGCTCGGCATACTCGCCGCCGGCAAGCCGCAGGGCCAGCCCACCGCCGGCGGAGTGGCCGCCCACCACAACCCGGGTGCCGGCATGCCGCTCACGAACCCAGGTCACCAGATCGGCCAGATCATGTTCAAGCTGAGCTACATAGTCGATGTCGCCGCGACGAAGCGGCGCCTCGCCATGACCCCGCAGGTCCGGCACAACCACCGTGGCCACATCACGCTCGGCCAGTTCAGCAGCCATGCCATGCAGATAATCACCATGACCCGCCGACCCATGAATCAAAACCAGAACCACATCGGTGGTGGCCGCCGGGTATACCCGCAGCGGCAAACGCTGGCCATCCCGCGCCGGATAATCCGTGTGGGGCCGGGCCTCGGGCGGGGCTTCCACCCGCGTGAAATCAAAGGTCTGCTCCGGGTCCGGATCGGGCACCGGCCAGATCAACAGAATCGCCAGAATCGTGCCCGAAACCACCGCCAGCGCGGCCAGGGCAATGGCCATTGTTCGCAACATTACTGGTCTCCTTCCGCCAGGTATCGGCGATTCAGCCAGTAACCCGCGAGCGCTGCGGTTTGCGGGTCACTGATCACGTCCATGTGCCGGATGCCCGGCAGCAGCATCACCTCTGCCTGCGGCGCCAGTTCGGCCAGCACGGGCAGGTATTGCTCTGCACGCATGACCTCGTCATCGGTGCCGGACAAAAGCAACAGCGGGGCATCCACCGCCGCCAGCACCCGCGCATGGTCCCTCGGCACATAGCCCACAAAGGCACGCCAGGTATAGGTGGCGGTCTCGCGGCCATCACGGTGCGCCTCGGGGATACTCAGGCGCACCACCGGCAGATGGTTGAAGGTCGTAACCCCGGCCCGATTCAAAAGCATCAGCGCCAGGAATCGCGGCACACTGACCGCCATTGCGCCATTCGTATCAATATCCTGGCGACTGGTGGGTGAGCGCGGCCCCAGGAAGGGCGCCAGCAACAGATAGCCGTCAATCTCATCGGTGCTTTCGCTGGCCGCCATACGCAGAGCCAGCCCGCCGCCGGCAGAATGCCCCCCGGCAATAATGCGCGCACCCGGTTGCCGGGCACGAATATGAGCCATCAGATCGGCAAAATCCTCTTCCATCTGGCTCATGTGGTCGATATCTCCCCGGCGCGCCGGGTTCTCGCCGTGACCACGCAGATCCGGGACATAAACGCTGGCGTACCCCCCTTCAGCCAGCGCGCTGGCCAGCGGATGCAGGTAATCCCCGTGACCGGTAATACCATGAATCAGAATCAATGCCCGGTTGGTATCCCCGTTTTCGTATACCCGCAGCGGCAGAACACTGCCATCGCGGGCTTCAAAGGTGGTGTGAGCACGGCCCTCGGGCACCAGCTTGATGGCACTGGTATCCATGGGAACATCTTCCGCAGGCATTCCCGGTGGCCAGGCCAGCATGATGCCAATCAACAATAGCGCCAGCGCCAGCAATAACCCCGCAAGCAAAACAATACGACGCGTCATCTCCGATCCCTCTGTGACTGCGACAATGCCGTCTATTCTGACATACTATCCAGCGCTGTCCGCGTGCCCGTGACGCAAACCCTGCACACGCGCCAACCACAAGACAACCGACACTCGACCATGGTTAAGCAAACCCTGATTTACCGGTTTCTTTCCGGTGTTATTTGCCTGCTGCTGATTGCCGGCATGCTGGCCACGCCCGCTGTGCAGGCAGCCGAAGAGCCGCTGTGGGAAATCGGCCTGGGCATCGGCGTGGTTAACTTTCCCTCCTGGCGCGGCGCCAACACCAGCAGCAATTTTGTGGCGCCGTTGCCCTACGTGGCCTGGCGGGGTGAGCGATTACGTGCCGATCGCGAGGGCGCGCGCGGACTACTGGTAGACCGCCCGCGGCTTGAAATTGACATCAGCTTTGATGGCGCCGTGCCCGTGGACAGCGATGACAACGATGCCCGGGAGGGCATGGATAATCTTGACCCGATACTGGAGGGTGGCCCGTCCGTTAACTGGCTGCTGCATGAATCGGACCGCGGCCTGTGGCGCCTGCGCCTGCCCATCAGAGCCGCCATCTCAATCAGCAGCGACGCCCTCAACGACCGCGGCTGGACGGCCAACCCCATGCTTAATTACCGGACCCGCCGCAGCCATGAGCAGTGGAACTTCGGCGCCAGCCTCGGTCCCCGCTTTGCCACCCGGCGCTACCACGCCTATTACTACGATGTCAGCGAGTCGGATGAAACGGCCGAACGACCGGCTTTCAGCGCCAGCGGCGGCTACAGCGGCAGCACCCTGATGCTGAGCGCCAGCCACCGGATTGACCGTGTCTGGGCGGGGGTGTTCATGCGCTACGACTATCTCGACGGGGCCGCTTTTGAGGACAGTCCGCTGGTGCAAACACGCCATGCTGTGCTGGTGGGGCTGGGTTTCAGTGTGGTCCTGTGGCAATCGGATCGCACCGTGCCGATTCGCCCCTGAGGAAACACTGGTGTGCTCATCGGTCTCAGCGGATCCTTAATCCCAGCCTGACCGGGTCGCCGGCGCTTCCTGCGGGGCCGGGGCGGCACGGAAAGGCGTGCGCTGCAGAAAATCATCCAGAAACGCCTGCGCCAGATCCTCGCGCCCCAGCCAGGCCAGCACGGCGTGATGATAGAAGCTGCGCCCGGCAATCACATAGCCCAGCTGCGACTCATCCAGCGCGGCCAGGTAGGGATCAAAATGCACCCCGGGCCGCTGGATCAGATCTTCATACAGTTGCGCCGCGCGCTGGGAGTTCATCCACTGCGCCTCGCCCGCCCGCACCTGGCGGTGGGTACGGGGCGCCAGATACTCCACCCGGGGACGATTGTCGGTATTCAGCGGCGCCTCACCGAACAGGCCGCTCTCACTGAGATTGCCGGCGTAGAAACGCAACACGCTGGCCATCAACATGTCATCGGCCGGCGGCGAATCGCCGGCCACGCGCCGGGCATGCGCCAGCACCACGTCGGGATCCAGCGGCTCGGGGCGCTGCTGGCCCACCAGCGCCAGAATCGGCCGATCCGGAAACAGGTCACCACGCCACACCAGCACCTGCGGGAAGACCTCATCCATGGTCCGGGCGATGATGGCCAGTTCGCGCTCGGAAACCTGGTACAGCGGTATCCATTGCACAAAGATACCCCCGTCACGCAAGCGTGACAGGCCGGTGCGGTAATGCTCCAGGGTGTAAAGATTGCCGGTGCCGGCCTTCCAGGGCGTGAACAGATCACTGATGATCACATCGAACTGTTCGCGCGAGCGACTCAGGCAGTTGCGCCCGTCCTCGGCATGAATAGTGACCCTCGGGTCCGAGAACAGACCATTGGTCCAGGGGCCAAAATACTCACCCGCGGCGCGCACCACCTCGGGCAGGATTTCACACACCACCACCCGCCGGACCGGGAAATCCAGCGCCGCGCCGGCGGTGATGCCGGTCCCCATCCCCAGATAAAACACCGACGCCGGCGCCGGATGCGTCATCAGCGGAATGATGCTCTGGTTGCGCTCGGACTCAAGCGCACCGGTACCCCCCAGGATATAATTGCCGTTGACTCTTATGAGCAAATGACCGTCGCGCTCGATAACCGCCACCGTGGCGTGTGCGCCTTCTTCCAGCGCCACCAGGCGCTCGCCGGCCTGAGTGTTGACCGGCGAGGGGTGCGGCAGGATAGACGGCGCCAGCATCAACACTGCCAGGGCCGCGACCAGTGCACCACCGGCTCCGGCCAGACCCCTCGGGGTGGGCGCTTCCAGCCACCACAGTATGGCCAGACCCAGATACACACTGCCCAGAATCAGCAGGGTATGGCCTGTGCCCACCAGGCCCAGCAACACAAACCCGGTGACCAGGGTGCCGACAATCGCGCCCAGGGTATTGGTCATCACCAGACGCCCCAGGGTATCGCCGGGGGCGGCGCGGCGTGCCTGCAACATACGCAGCAAATAGGGCAACACCGCGCCCAGCACAATCCCCGGGATCAGCATCACCACGGCCGCCACCGAGGCCACCGCACCGATATAGGCCCACCAGCCCAGACCCCCGCCGATATACCCCAGCCCGGCGGTGGCAATATAGAACAGCCAGGGCGAGGTCACCGTGACCACGGCACTGACAATCAGCAGGCCGGCCAGCACCGCGCGCACCGGCAAATCCGGACGCGCGGCCAGCCAGCGCGCCAGCACCGCGCCCACGGCCAGCGCGATCAGAAACATCGACAGCACCAGGGCGTAGGTATACACGGAGTTCTGCAAAACCTGCGAGAACAGGCGCGTCCACACCACCTCCACTCCCAGCGTGGCCGCCCCGGAGAAAAAAGCCACCAGCCAGATCGTGGTGTGATTGCCTGCTGATCCGGCAAGCTGATCGGCGCTTGCCGTCACTGACGGCGCGGGTCGGGCCGGTGGCGACGGCGAACGAACCGCCACGCCCGCGGCAATAAACAGCGCGCACAGGCCCACCGCGATATCCAGCCCCACCGCCAGTAAATAAGCGCCGTGAAAGCCGAGCAATACCGGCAGCACAAAGCCAGCCGCCAGCGCACCGCTGGCCGACCCGGCGGTATTGACCGCATACAGCGCCGCGCCGGTATGCGCCAGTGCCGCGCGGCTTTGCGCCATGTGTTGCACCATCAGCGGCAGGGTGCAGCCCATGAGAAAGGCCGGCAGCAACAAAATACTCGCCGCAATCACCGCCTTGGTCAGGGTCTCCAGCGCCGGCACACCGCCAATCACGCCAAACAGGGCCGGATACAGGGCATGATAGACATCCACCAATACGAAATGGCCCAGCGCCGATATGGCCACGCCCACTTCCAGCCAGCCAAACAGACGCAGAGGCTTGCCCGTACGGGCCGCACGCCGGCCCCAGTACCAGCCACCGCCGGCAATACCGGCAAAAAAAATGGCAATGGTCAGGGCCGCCGCCTGGGCGGTGCTGCCGAACAACAGGCCCAGCTCACGCACCCACAGCACCTGATAGACCAGCGCGGCGAAGCCCGAAACAAAGAAGATCGGGAGCAACACCGCCGGGCTGTCACGCAGCAAGCGTTTCATCACATCGATTCCGGACATCACACACAAACGTTATATTGTATCACTCAGCATCGCGCCATGATTGTGATTGTGTCGGGACCGGCTTTTGCCCAGAATCACTGCATCGGCCATCTACCCGACTGAAACCGGAGTCCCCATGCCCCGCCTGGAATTTTTCTTCGATATTGTCTGTCCCTACGCCATGCTGGCCGCCACCCGCATTGAGGCGCTGGCACAGCGCACCGGCCACGAGCTGGTGCTGCGGCCGGTGCTGCTCGGCGGCATTTACCGGGCGGTCAATAACGCCGATCACCCCTCGGCGGCCTGGGCCGAAAACAAGCAGCTCATGACCTGGCGTGACCTCCAGCGACAGGCCGAACTGCTGGACGTGCCCCTGCGTTTCCCGGACAGCCATCCCCGGCGCACGGTCGAGGCCATGCGCCTGCTGTGCATGCTGGATCAACCACACATGGCCGGGTTGATGCACACGCTGTATCAGGCGTACTGGGTCGACAACCGGGATATCAGTGATCGCGAAGTACTGGCCGGTATCGCCCGCGAACACGGCGTGGACCCGGCGTTGATGGATGCGTCCGAAGCCCGTGAAAAATTGCGTGAAAACACCAGTGAGGCGGTCGAACGCGGGGCCTTCGGGGTGCCCACTTTCATGCAGGGCGAGCGCCTGTGGTGGGGCGCGGATCGCATGCACTTTCTGGAAGCCGACCTCGGCGGCCAACCCGACACCTACACGCCCCGGCCTTCAACCCCGGCGCGACTGGAAGTCTTTCATGACTTTTCCAGCCCCTTTTCCTGTCTGGGCTGCCTGGAGATCGAAAACATTGCCCGTGAACATGGCGCCGAGCTGATATGGCGGCCGATGCTGCTCGGCGCGCTGTTTCGCAATATCGGCACGCCCATGATGCCGATGCTGGAAATGAACGAGGCGCGGCGCAACTGGGGCGCCGAAGACCTGGCCCGCTGGGCACGGGAGCGCGACTTTGATTTTCGCTTTACCAGCCACTTTCCGCTCAACACCGTGCTGGCACTGCGCTGCTCGAACATCGCGCCGGCGTTGATCCCGGCCTTTTACCGCGCCGCCTGGTCGGAGAACCGCAACCTGAGCGAAGAAAGCGTGATCCGGGAGATCATCACGGCGCAGGGTCTGGATGCCAATGAAGTCATTGAACAGGCGCTGGCGCAGGCCAACAAGGATGCCATCCGTGCCAACACCGAACGCGCCGAGGCGCTCGGCGCCTGTGGCGCGCCCACTTTTGTGATTAACGGGGCATATGCCTTCTGGGGGCAGGACCGGCTGGAGATGGTGCGCCGGGCGCTGGACGGCTGGGAACCCGCCATCGACCGCGAACTGGCGGCGGCAAAATAAAACGGGCGGGGATGAACCCGCCCGTCATGCCTTCTACCAGAGCTGCATGCCAGGCACACCCACGTAGCCACTGACCTGGTCAATGAGGGTGGGCGCATAGGCGATGGCGACCAGCACCACGGTCAGCGCCGTCCACAGCCACAGGCGATCCATGATCATCACATGCCGCTTGGGCGTGCCATCCGGCTGATACGGCCCGGACAGGGTTTCGGTAAACTCCACATCAGGGAGTTCAGCCTGGTTTTCAGCGCGGCGACGCAGCAGGGTACCCACAATCACCCAGAAGAACAGTGCCCCGGCCACAAACAGGATCACCCCGCCCAGTCCGGACAGCGCCGCCGGGAAGGCCGCGTTGGCATAAACATCAGCATACTCGCCGGCGATATCCGAAATCTTGGAACGCCGCGGCACACCCAGCACGCCCTGCCAGTGCATGCCCACGGCAAAGATCATCATGCCCACGAACCACAACCACACCGAGGCCAGCGCGGCTTTAGGCGCCAGCAACGCACGCCCGCTCAGATGCGGAATCAACACAAAGGCCAGGCCCATGAAGGTCATGGTCACGGCCGTGCCCACAGTGATATGGAAGTGACCCGGGATGAAGGCGGTGTTATGCACCACCAGGTTGAGATTGAAGCTGGCCAGCACCATGCCGCCGGCACCGCCGAAAATAAAGGTCACCATCGCCAGCACCGAGGCGGTGAAGGCCGCATTCTTCCACGGCAGCACCGGTATCCAGCCCAGCAAGCCCTTGCCACCACGGGCGCGCCCGCCATTTTCCAGCGACGCAGCGACCGTAAACGCGGTAATCAAGCTCGGTATGGCCACAAATGCGGTCATGATGTTGTGCACCAGCTTCCAGGCCATGGGGATGCCCGGGTCCGCGTACTGGTGGTGAAAGCCCACCGGAATGGAGAACAGCAGGAACATCAGAAACACCAGCCGCACCATGGG
>PWYF01000135.1 GCA_003567955.1 Thiotrichales bacterium | reverse complement strand
GTTTATCTCGGCCTTGGATTTAATCAGGATTAGCGCCTGACAGCACGTTGGCCACGGCACAACCCCGGCGTGGCCTTTCAGCGCCGGGGTTGTGCCGGCATGGCCTGCATCAGGTTCAGGGCGCGTCGTGCCAGTGCTGGTGGTCTTCCGACCAGACCTGCCCGGAGGCGCCCGGCTCATAGTCACGTACCGAATGCACCAGCATGACCAGCGCCGCCGCCATCACCACCAGCAACCCGGCCAGCAGCAGCTTGTAACCCATGGGCGTTGACTTGCGCCCCATGCAGCAGTGCTTGTACTTGCGGCCACTGCCGCACGGACAGGGCGCATTGCGGCCTGTCTTCATACCACCACCCGTTGCCTGAGAAAATCGATAATATCGTCGGACTCGTACAACCAGCGGGTCTCGCCGTCCGTCTCGATGCGCAGGCACGGCACCATGGTGCGCCCGCCGCCGGCCAGCAATTCCTCGCGCGCGCCGGGATCACTGCGAATATTCTTGCAGGGGATATCCAGCCCCAACTGACGAATAGCCCAATGCACCTTGATGCAAAAAGGACATATCCTGAAGTGATACAGGGTCAGCCCTTCGCCGGCACGCGCCAGCGCATCCTGATGTCCGCTCCCGCTATCTGTAACAGAATGCATAAGTTTTTCCTTCTCAAGAAAACGCCCTGGCTTGGACCACCCCGGAGCACGTGCTGTTCAATACGTCACAAAGCCGTTTCAAATGGGCTCATCCCAGCGCACCGAATCGGCCAGCATACGACGCAGCTCGTCTTCCTCCAGCCCTGCCAGTGTCTGCTCGGCGGCCAGCGCCGTGCCCTCGGGCAACGCTGCCTTGCGTGCATCGCCGCCGCCATCCGGCGAAAACACCAGCACCTGCACCCCGTAGGAGCCACTGGCCACGGCCACCTGCCAGCGCCGATCCCGTTCATCCGTAAAATAACGCATGGTGTTCCCCCAGGCTTTTGTCTGCGACGGTTCAATCGTACGCTAATACTCATGAACATCGGCATCATAGACCCCTCGATTCTGGATGATATTGCCAGACACCTGAGCCAGGCCCGGCGCATTCTGTTCATTACTGGCGCCGGCATCTCGGCGGACTCCGGCCTGTCCACCTACCGCGGCCAGGGCGGACTGTATAACGAGACCGTCACCGATGAAGGCTTCCCCATTGAGGAAGCGGTTTCCGGCCCCATGTTCCAGCGCCGACCGGACATCACCTGGAAATATCTGTCGATGATGGCCGAGGGCCGCGAAGGTGCCACCTTCAACGACGGCCACCGGGTGATTGCCGAGATGGAGCACAGCCCCGAGGTGGGGGACGTTTGCGTACTGACACAGAATGTCGATGGCTTTCATCGAGCCGCCGGCAGCGAGAACGTGATCGAGATACACGGCAACTCGCGCGAGCTTTACTGTCCGGCCTGCGGCTGGGAAACGCAGATTGACTCCTACGGCGAGATTCGCGAAATCCCGCCACACTGCCCGCAGTGTAACGCGGTAATTCGGCCACGGGTCATACTGTTCGAGGAAATGTTGCCCGAGGCCGCGCTGGATCACCTGTTCGCAGAAATGAACCAGGGCTTTGACATGGTCTTCAGCATCGGCACCAGCGCCCTGTTTCCCTACATCGTGCAACCGGTGGTAGACGCCGCACGCCGGGGCAAACCCACGGTGGAAATCAATCCTGCCGAAACCGACCTGTCAGATATGGTGGATTACCGCCTCGCCAGCGGCGCCCGCGACGCCCTCACCGCCCTCTGGTCCCAATATTCTGACCGGCTGCGCCGGTCGTTTTAAGCCGACGGGCCTGGTGGCCTTGCCGGGACGTCACCGTGGCGTAGCCAGGCCGGATAAAAGCATCAACCATGAAGAGCACGAAGGGCATGAAGGGTTAAGGGAAAGCACGTTGATCTGAGCGCTGTCGTTCCCGCGAAGCCGGGGATCCAGAGGCCCAGCCCGAACGGATTTGTAGCCACCGAAGACACCGAATGCACCGAGTGGCTGATATTAATCAGCTCCGTGAACTCTGTGTGCTCTGTGGTGAATTAAATATCGTCTTGCCGAATCCCGGATCAGTAAAAGCCAACCACAGAGCACACAGAGGGCACAGAGAAAAGCCTTGATGTTTTTTCGGTGGTCTTCGGTGTGTTCGGTGGCGCTTTTAACGAGCGCAGGCAAGGACTGACAGGGTTTCTGGATTCCCGCCTGCGCGGGAATGACGAGACATACCGAAAATCGGTTGCCACTTTGCTAACTGCCCCTCCAGATTATCCGGATATACGCCCCCAGGACGTCAGCCATCCCCCAACATTCACCCCTTCGTGTTCTTCATGCTCTTCATGGTTGATGCTGTTAATGCAGGTGTGCCCTGGCACAGCGTTATCCCGACAAGGCCCCCGAAATTTCAGGCGCCCGCCATCTGAAAACTGAAAACTTGAAACTGAAAACGACCGGCGAAGCCGGTCAGGTCAGACAAGCAGATTGCGGGCGCGCTCGGCGAATGCCTTTTCTTCTTTTTCGTCCCTGGGGTCAAAGCGCTCGGGAATGGCGCGGCCACGCTGGACGGCCTCGCGCGCACCGACCTGCTCCAGCCAGCGATTCAGGTGATCCAGCCCATCCCGGTCCACGCCCGACCATTTGGCCGTATGCACCCAGGACCAGTTAGCAATATCTGCAATGGAGTAATCACCGGCCAGATATTCATTATCCGTCAGTTGCCGGTCCAGCACCTCGAACAGAC
>PWYF01000202.1 GCA_003567955.1 Thiotrichales bacterium | reverse complement strand
TCAGTGTTTCCTTAAACAAGACTGCCCCCTTGCGGGGGCAGTCGGTCACTTCAGGCAGTCGCTCAATACAAGCACATCAGCCAGACTGCTTGTTGTTGTCGTCCTCATTGACTTCCTCGAAGTCGGCATCGACAACATCCTCGTCGGTCGAGCCGCCCTGCTCGCCCGTCGCGCCATCAGCGGCCTCGCCCTGCTGTTCGGCATAGGCTTTCTCGGCCAGCTTGCCGGACTTCTCTGACAGGGCCTGGGTACGCTGATCGATGAGCTCCTTGTCATCACCCTGGATGGCCTCCTTGAGCTCCTCGATCGCTTTTTCGATCTCCTGGCGCTCGCCATCCTCGACCTTGTCGCCCAGCTCCTTGAGGCTCTTCTCGGTGGCGTAGGCCAGGTTGTCCGCCTGGTTGCGCGCCGTGACCAGCTCCTGGAACTTGCGGTCTTCCTCGGCATGCGCCTCGGCGTCCTTGATCATGCGCTCGATCTCTTCCTCGCTCAGGCCACTGGAGGCCTTCACCTGGATCGACTGCTCCTTGCCGGTCGCCTTGTCCTTGGCCGACACATGCAGGATACCGTTGGCGTCGATATCGAAGGTCACCTCGATCTGCGGCACACCACGCGGCGCCGGCGGAATATCGGCCAGATCAAAACGACCCAGCGACTTGTTCTCCGACGCCCGCTCGCGTTCGCCCTGGAGCACGTGCACCGTCACTGCCGTCTGATTGTCATCGGCAGTGGAGAACACCTGATTGGCCTTGGTCGGAATCGTGGTGTTCTTCTCGATGATCTTGGTCATCACGCCGCCCATGGTCTCGATACCCAGCGACAGCGGGGTCACGTCAAGCAACAGCACGTCCTTGACATCGCCGGAAAGCACTCCGGCCTGGATCGCCGCGCCCATGGCCACGGCCTCGTCCGGGTTCACATCCTTGCGCGGGTCCTTGCCAAAGAAGTCGGCCACCACTTCCTGCACCTTGGGCATGCGGGTCTGGCCACCGACCAGAATCACATCGTCAACATCCTTGACCTGCAACCCGGCATCCTTGACCGCCGTGCGGCAGGGATCCACGGTGCGCTTGACCAGGTCCTCCACCAGCGACTCGAGCTTGGCCCGGGTCAACTTGATGTTCAGATGCTTGGGCCCGCTCTGATCCGCCGTGATGTAGGGCAGATTGATTTCGGTCTGCTGACCGGCGGAGAGCTCAATCTTGGCCTTTTCGGCGGCTTCCTTGAGGCGCTGCAGGGCCAGCGGGTCGTTATGCAGGTTGACGCCCTGCTCCTTTTTGAACTCCTCGACCAGGTAATCCATGATCTTGAGGTCGAAGTCCTCGCCACCGAGGAAGGTGTCGCCATTGGTGGCCAGTACCTCGAACTGGTGCTCGCCATCGACTTCGGCCACTTCGATGATGGAAATATCGAAGGTGCCACCACCCAGGTCATACACGGCGATCTTGCGGTCGCCGCGCTGCTTGTCCATGCCATAGGCCAGCGCCGCCGCGGTGGGCTCGTTGATGATGCGCTTGACCTCCATGCCGGCAATGCGCCCGGCGTCCTTGGTCGCCTGACGCTGGGAATCGTTGAAATAGGCCGGCACGGTAATCACCGCCTCGGTGACCTCTTCGCCCAGGTAGTCCTCGGCGGTCTGCTTCATCTTCTGCAGAATCCGCGCTGAAACCTCGGGCGCCGACATCTGCTTGCCCTGGGCTTCCACCCAGGCGTCGCCGTTTTTGGCCTCCACGATCTTGTAGGGAACGATCTTGGTGTCCTTCTGCACCACCTCATCCTTGAACTTGCGGCCAATCAGGCGCTTGATCGCGTACAGAGTATTCTCGGGGTTGGTCACCGCCTGACGCTTGGCAGACTGGCCGACCATGACCTCGCCTTCCTTGTTAAAGGCCACAATGGACGGCGTGGTCCGCGAACCCTCGGCGTTTTCCAGCACCTTGGGCTTGCCACCTTCAAGTACCGCCACGCACGAGTTGGTCGTGCCCAGGTCAATTCCGATTACTTTAGCCATATGCTTTACTCCAGAACTTGTCTGCCAAATCGCTGCAATTTCATTTCACTGCTTCAGGCATCAATGGGGACGCCTTCAGCCCTTTTCAACCCATTCACTGATTCTGCTTGTCGCCAGACTCGGCCGGCGGCCGGGCAACCACCACCATCGCGGGGCGCACCACACGCTCATTCAGCAAATAACCCTTCTGCATGACCTCGACCACCGTATCCGGCTCGGCTTCAGAGGTTTGCAGGGTAGTCACGGCCTCATGACGCTCAGGGTTGAAGGGCTCGCCTTTGGGGTTGACTTCCTCCACCCCGAATTTCTCCAGCACCTGGCCGAGCATTCTCAGCGTCAGCTCGGTGCCCTCGCGCAACGCGGCCACATCGGCCTGCTCCTGCTCGCCGGCCTTCAGGCCCATTTCCAGGCTGTCTCGCACCGGTAACAACTCGGCCACAAACTTCTCCAGACCAAACTTGTGGGCATTGGCCACCTCGCGCTCACCCCGCCGGCGCACATTTTCCACCTCGGCCATGGCCCGCAGGTAATTCTCGTGGTTTTCACGCGCCTCGCGGCGCAATTGCTCGAGTTCCTCACTGGCCTCGGCTGCGTTATCGGCGTCCGGGGCGACGCCGTTGTCGCCCTGCGCCTGCTGTTGCCGTTGCTCATTATCCTGTTGTTTCTGCTGCTCTTTATCAGTCATCGCTTATCCGTTGGCTGCGTAACAATACCCTGTGGCACATCAACCCGGGATGCGCCGGCGTGTGTCCTGTCCCGTAGATGTGGGGGCTACTCGCGGGAATTCAAGGCCGCCCCCAGCAATCGGGCGGTCACATCAACAATGGGGATGACCCGGTCATAGGCCATGCGGGTGGGGCCAATCACGCCCAGCACCCCCACCACATGGTCATCAATCTCATAAGGTGCGGTGACCACACTGCACTCATCCAGCACCTTGTAGCCGGATTCTTCGCCAATAAATATCTGCACCCCGTCAGCGCTGACGCACTGATCCAGCAAATGCAGAATATCCCGCTTGGTGGTGAAAGCCTCGAATAACTGGCGCAGCTTGTCCACGTCAGAGAGCTCCTTGAAGCTCATCAGATTGACCTGCCCGGCCATGACGTAGTCTTCCTCTTCGGAGTTACTGAATACCTTGCCAGCCATTTCCACCGCCGCACGCATGGTTTCGTTCATGTCTTCGCGCGTGCGGGACAATTCACCCAGCAAGCGCTGGCGCACATCCATCAGGCCGCGCCCGGCAAACAGCGAACTGAGATAATTCGAGGCCTGCTGCAACTCCGAAGGACTGTACTCACGCTCCACGTGCAGGATACGGTTTTGCACTTCATGATCGGAAAATACCAGGATCGCCAGCACCCGCCCCTCCGACAGGGGGACAAACTCCAGATGCCTGATCTCGGAATGATCCCGTCGCGGCAGGGTGACCACCCCCGCCATATTGGTGATACCGGAAAGCAGACTTGAGGCGGTACTGATGATGGACTGGGGGTTGAATTCCTCCCCGGTCTGCAGATTTTCACGCAGCTGCTCGACTTCCACCCGGCTGAGGGGTTGCACCTTGAGGAGGGTATCAATGAACAAACGATACCCTTTGACCGTGGGCACGCGCCCCGCAGAGGTGTGGGGTGCGGCGACCAGGCCCATTTCCTCAAGATCCGACATCACGTTGCGCACTGTCGCCGGGCTCAGCTCCAGGCCGGAATCCCGCGACAGGGTGCGCGAACCCACCGGTTGCGCATCGTGAATAAAACGCTCCACCAGCGCCTTGAGCAGACGCCGCGAGCGATCATCCAGTGTCAGATTCGATCTTTTGGCTGCCATGATAGCGTTTCCGCCCGCGCGGCCGGGCCATCGTTGAATCAGACCGGGGCATCACTGCCCGCGGGCTCGTGGAACCGGCATTAGCACTCTCGCCGGCCGAGTGCCAAGGCAAGTTAGCAACCCCTTCCAGAGCCTGTCAAGGCGCGGGTTGGCGGCTTCCCGAGATCATGCTAGTGTGGCTTGCATTTGCGGCGCGGCAGAATATGAATAATCCTCCCCGGACCATAGGCATCATCGGCAAATACGATGCGGCCAGCCTGAAAACTACCCTGCAATCGCTCACCGCCTTCCTGCAGGAAGCGGGCTTGCAGGTCTTGCTGGACAAACAAAGCACGGCGCATCTGGATAATGGCGCACTGCCGAGCATCGAGCGCGATGCCCTGGGGCGGGAATCCGACCTGGTGGTGGTACTGGGCGGCGACGGCACCTTCCTGGATGCAGCCCGCTCCATCGCCCCCACCGGCACCCCCCTGCTGGGCATTAATCTCGGGCGACTGGGCTTCATGACCGACATTACCCGCGGCAACATGCTGCCCACCATGGAACAGATCCTGACCGGCGAGTACCACGAGGAAAAACGCCTGATGCTGGAAGGTGAAGTCTGGCGCCGGGGCGAATGCATTGACAGCCGGCTGGCGCTGAATGATGTGGTGCTGACCAAGCGCGATGTGGCCCGGATGATCGAATTCGAAACCTTCGCCGGCAAACATTTCATCAGCAACCATCGCGCCGATGGCATCGTTGTCGCCACACCGACTGGTTCGACCGCTTACGCCCTTTCCGGCGGCGGTCCGGTACTCAACCCGGCGCTGGATGCCATGGTGCTGGTGCCCATCTGCCCGCATATGCTCAGCGACCGCCCACTGGTTGTCTCTGCCAGCAGCCAGATCGAGATTCTGTTCACCGAAAACAACACCAACCCCGCCCAGACCACCTGGGACGGCCAGTTCAGCGTGCCGCTGCAGAATGGTGACCGGGTCCGCATCCGTCGCAGCCAGCACCACCTCACCCTGGTGCATCCGCGTGACTACAATTACTACGCGATTCTGCGCGACAAACTCCAGTGGGGAAGGGATCAGACTTCAGCCAGGGACTGACACGGGAGATCAGGGCGTATGCTGACCCGGATAGAAATCAGGAATTTCGCGATCATTGACGAGGTCAGCCTTGATCTGTCCTCGGGGCTTTCCATCCTCAGTGGCGAAACCGGGGCCGGCAAATCCATCCTGATTGACGCCCTGGGCCTTGTGCTGGGTGACCGCGCCAGCGCCGACACCGTGCGCCCTGGCGCCCCGCGCGCCGAAATCACGGCCGAGTTCGATATCAGCGCCCAGCCGGAGGCCATGCAGTGGCTGGAAGAACAAAGCCTGGACGAAGACGGGCTGTGCCTGCTGCGCCGGGTGGTCGACTCGGGCGGTCGTTCGCGCGCCTTCGTCAACGGGCGCACCGCCACCACGCAGGCCGTACGCGAACTGGGCGAAATGCTGGTCGACATTCATGGTCAACACGAACACCAGTCGTTGATGCGGCGCGACGCCCAGCGCCAGTTACTGGACGAATTCGGCGGGCACGACCCCTTACTTGCCGAGGTGGCTGACAGTTACAACCGACGCCGGGAACTGGAAGTCGAACTGGAAAAACTCCAGGCCGCCGACCGCGACCAGCGCCTGGACCTGCTGCGCTACCAGGTCAACGAACTGCAAGCCCTGGATCTGCAGCCCGGCGAAATTGAACAGATCGAACAGGAACACCGGCGTCAGGCCAATGCCGGCCGGCTGCTGGAACAGGGCCAGCGCATTCTGGCCATGGCCTGGGAGAACGACGAAGCCAGCGCCCACGATCTGGCCACCCGCGCCGTCACCGAAACCACCGAACTGACCGAGCTCGACGAAGGCTTCGAAACGGCCCGGGCGCTGTTCGAGAGCGCCGCCATTCAACTGCAGGAAGGCGTGGACGAACTGCGCCGGCATCTCGACAGCCTGGAGCTTGACCCGCAACGGCTGCAGGAACTGGAACAACGCATCGGCGTGCTGCATGACCTGGCACGCAAGCATCACACCAGCCCGGAAGGACTGCCCGAGTGCCTGGAATCGCTGCAGGGCGAGCTGGACGCACTGGAACAGGCCGAAGACCGCATCCGTGACTTGCAGACACAACTGCAATCCTGCGAAAGCGAATACGACAAGCTTGCGCAAAAACTGACGGCAGCGCGTCAGCAGGCGGCCGACCAACTGGCGAGCCAAACCGGCGCCGTCATGCAAACCCTGGGGATGCCGGACAGCCGTCTGGAAGTGGGAATAGAAACCGACGAAGCACGTTTTTCCGCCACCGGCCGGGATAACATTGAGCTCAACGTCAGCATGAACCCCGGCCAGCCGCCCCGCCCCCTGCGCAAGGTCGCCTCGGGTGGGGAACTGTCACGTATCAGCCTCGCCATTCAGGTGGTGGCGGCAACCAACAATTCCATTCCCTGCATGATCTTTGACGAGGTCGACAGTGGCGTTGGCGGCGCCGTGGCCGAAATCGTCGGCCAGCAACTAAAGAATCTGGCGCAGGGCCGACAGGTCATGTGTGTCACCCACCTGCCCCAGGTGGCCGCCTTTGCCGACCATCACTACCAGGTCAGCAAGCACAGCAACGGCAGCGACACCGTCACCCGCATTCAGCCTCTGCAAGAGAAACAGCGCGTCGAGGAGCTCGCCCGCATGCTCGGCGGCGTCGAGATCACCGACCGCACCCTCGCTCACGCGAAAGAAATGATCGACAAACGTGATTAAGTGGTTACGTGGTTACGTGATTACGTCGCGAGAACCATCGTTGCCAACCCGAAGCTCCGCGACACGCGCCGAAACCGTATAAAAAAGCTAACCATGAAGCGCATGAAGATCACGAAGAAAAATACATTAAATCATAAACTTATTTTTAATCTTCATGTCTTCGCTTCTTCATGACCTTCATGTTAAATGCTTTTTATCCAGCATATCGGCGCGCGCGCCATGGCTGTCAGCCTTGCAACAGTCCATCCCGCGACGTAATCACCTAACCACGTAACCACGTAACCACGTAACCACGTAAAACGTTATTTTTTGCAGTCCGGACAGACGCCGTAGATGTAGAGGCTGTGGTCGGTCATCTCGTAGCCCTTGCCACTGGCGATGGCGCGCTGGCGTTCCTCGATCACCGTATCCACGAACTCATCCACCCGCCCACACTGCACGCAGACAATGTGATCATGCGGCCCCTGCTCGGTGAGCTCGAAAACCGACTGCCCGCCCTCAAAGCGCAGACGGCTGACCAGTCCGGCGGTCTCGAACTGGGTCAACACCCGATACACAGTCGCCAGGCCGACTTCTTCGCCGGAATCCAGCAGCGCCTTGTAGATGTCCTCGGCGCTGAGATGACGCGTTTCGCTGTTGGCCAGCATTTCCAGAATCTTGAGCCGCGGCAGCGTGACCTTGAGCCCGGCCTTGCGCAAATCCTGAGATTCCAATGTAAACCTCCTCCATTCATCCCATTGCCGGATGCCAGGGCCATGCGATATCGGTTATGATGCCACGCGGCACGCCCGGGGTGGAAATCCCGGGTATCCTCCACAACTTTATGTGACCTGCCAAATCACGGAATCCGGCCCATGCCCCTGCGCCTGCTGACAACCGCGCTACTGATACTAACCCTGCTGGCAGCGTGCTCGCCCTACCGCATGCCTATACAGCAGGGCAACATCATTGATGAACAGGCACTGGCGCAATTGCAGCCCGGCATGGACCGTGAGCAGGTCCGTTTCCTGATGGGCACTCCGGTGCTGGAACACCCCTTCCGCGACGACCGCTGGTATTACCTGTATTACCTTTCTACTCGCAGTCACACTGAACAGGAAGTGCTGGTGTTGCATTTTGACGGTGACCGTCTCGACGGCATGGAACGGCGTATTGATCAGCCGGCCCTGGGTCAGCGCTGATTGCGCTGCCCCGGACCACCCTGGCGTCCCATGCTCTGCCCCGCTGCCGCCAGTCGCCGACGCGCCTCGCGCGGGTCCATCTGCAACGGGCGGTAGATTTCCAGCCGGTCACCCTCACGCAAGACCTGCCCCAATGAGACCACACGGCCATAGATGCCAACCCCGTGACTTGCAAGATCAATATCCGGAAACTGCGCCACCAGACCGCTGGCACGAACTGCCTCGGCTGCGGTGGCGCCCTCAGGCAGATCAACCGGCACCACCACCTGCTCATCCGGCAGCGCCCAGGCCACCGTGACTCGCATCAGCCCGGTTGTCCGTAAAGCTGCTCGGCACGCCGGCGAAAGGAATCAACCATGGTCTGGGCAACCTGGTTGAATACCGGTCCCAGCGCGAGATTGAGAATGCCACCGGAAAACTCAAATTCCAGCAGGTAGTCCACCCGACAGCGCTGCTCATCCAGGGCATGAAAGTCCCAGATACCGCGCAGCGAACGAAACGGCCCCTTTTCCAGCTCAACCTCAATCCGTTCCCCGGGCACCATCCGGTTGCGGGTTGTAAAGGCCTTGCTCAGCCCCTTGCCCGCCATCACCAGGGTGGCACGCATGCTGGTTTCAGTCGCCTCGTGTACCTGTGCCTCGACGCACCAGGGCAGGAACTCCGGATAGGAGCCCACATCATTAACCAGGTCATATATCTGTCGCGCGCTGAACGGCAACTCGATGCTGCGCTTGATTCGCTTCACAAATCAGTCCTTGTCAGTTCTGGAAAACGCCAATGGCATTGAGGAAAATCGCCAGCACCGCGACCGGCGTGATATAGCGGATTACAAATCGCCAGGCGGGGTAGACCCAGGCCGGGGCCCCTTCGAGCTCTTCAGCCGAGACCTGCCGTGAGACCACCCAGCCGGCAAACAGGGCGATGAGCAGCCCCCCGAGCGGCAACATGATGTTGGCCGTCAAGTCATCCAGCATGCCGAAGAAAGTGCGGTCGAACAGGGTCGCTTCCGACCACAGATTGAAAGACAGCACCGACCCGATGCCCAGCAACCAGATACCCCCACCGGCCAGCAGAGATGCACTGACCCGGCTCAGGTTTACGCGCTCGACCAGCCAGGTCACGATCGGCTCCATCAGCGAAATTGCCGAGGTCCAGGCGCCGAACACCAGCAGCACGAAAAACACCGTGGCAAAGAAACTGCCGTAGGGCATCTGGCCAAAGGCCAATGGCAGGGTCATAAACACCAGTCCCGGACCGGCGGAAGGCTCAAGCAGGCTGCCAAACACAATCGGGAAAATGGCCAGCCCCGCCAGCACCGCCACCAGGGTATCCGTCAACGCGATGGCCACCGCACTGCCCGGAATAGAGGCCTTCGAGGGCAGATAGGAGCCATAGATCATGATCGCCCCCATACCCAGACTGAGGGTGAAAAACGCCTGGCCCATGGCGGCCAGCACCCCGTTGGTGCCCAGCGCCGCGAAATCGGGCCGGAACAGGAATTCCACCGCCTGCTCGAAGTCGCCGATCTGCATGGCATAACCCACCATCACCAGCAACAGCACAAACAGCGCCGGCATCAGAATACGCACGGCTTTTTCCAGTCCGTGACGCACCCCGCGTATGGTCACCGCCACTGTCATGGCCATGAACAGCGTATGCCACCCCAGCAGCACCCACGGGTTGGCAGTGAGACGATCAAACATCATCTCGCTCTGGATTTCGGTCATACCGGCAAACAGGCCGCGCGCGGCATTGGGCACATAGGCCAGCGCCCAGCCCGCCACCACACTGTAAAATGAGAGGATCAGCACGCCGGTGATAATCCCCATGGCGCCGGCGTACTGCCAGATGGTGCTGCGGCCCTCGTCTTCGGCCACGGCCTTGAGCGAATCCATGGGATTACGGCGGCCGCGGCGACCGGTGAGCACCTCGGACATCATGATTGGCAAACCAATCAGCAGCACACACAGCAGATAAACGATGACAAACGCACCACCGCCGTTTTCGCCGGCCATATAGGGAAAGCGCCAGATATTGCCCAGCCCCACCGCCGAGCCCGTGGCCGCCAGAATAAAAGCCAGCCGGGTCGACCACTCACCATGTACCGATGTGCGGGGAATCATGCGCCCTCCTCCAGCCTGCATCAGGCCATCAACAATATCCTCAGGAGAATTACCAAAGCGCCGATTCTATACTTAAAACTTAACACCTAAAACCTAAAACGCCCGCCGGACAGGCGAAGCCAGTCCGGCGGGTATGTATAATCGCCCCCATGAGCAAGGCAGCCAAAAACAAAACATCCGACGCCACCATCACCGTCAACAAAAAAGCCCGCCACGACTTCTTCATTGAAGATACCTTCGAGGCCGGGATCGCACTTGAGGGTTGGGAAGCCAAGGCACTGCGTGCCGGTCGCGCCCAGCTCCAGGACGCCTACGTCACTCTCAAAAAGGGCGAGGCCTGGCTGCTCGGCGGCCACATCCCGCCACTCCCCTCGGCCTCTACCCATGTGAAGCCTGATCCCCACCGCACCCGCAAACTGCTATTACACCGGCGTGAAATTGATCAGCTTATGGGCGCAGTGGACCGCAAGGGCTATGCCGTGGTACCCCTCAAGCTCTACTGGAAACGCGGCAACGCCAAGCTGGAAATCGGCCTGGCCAAGGGCAAAAAGCAGCACGACAAGCGCGCGGTGGAGAAAGAACGCGACTGGCAACGAGAGAAGGCACGCATCCTCAAGGCGAATTGACTGCCGGGGTGCGCAAGCCGCCGTGCAGGCCGGCCACAATAATCCAGGCCGCGGCCAGCGCGGGCACCGCCAGAATCATCCCCAGCAGACCAAAGAAGTGGCCAAATACAATAATGCCCACAATCACCACCAGCGGGTGCAGATTGACCGAGTGCGCAATCAGTGAGGGCACCACCAGCAGGTTGTCCACCACCTGCGCCACCAACACCACGATCACCGCCCACAAGGCCAGCCAGGGGTCCGCTGCCGGATTACCCAGCACGCTGATCACCGGCGGAATCATGGCCAGGGGCGGCCCCACATAGGGAATCACGTTCAGCAGCCCGGTCAACACCCCGAACAGCAGCGGGGTATCAACCCCCACCAGCCAGAAGCCCGTGGTCGCCACCAGCGCCACAATCGCCGACTGCATAATCACACCACGCACATAACGCTGTAGCTGACGCGCCACCCGCCCGTAGATCAGCCAGCCCAGCTCAAAATGCGCATTGGGCAGCAGGCTCAGCATCCGGTCACGCAAGCCCTTCCAGTCCCGCACCAGGAAGAATGTCAGCAGCGGCGCGATTAACAGCACCAGCACCGTTCCCATCACGATGGCCGGCGCCTGGGTCAGGATGGCCTGGCCCCAGGCATTGCCACGCTCGGCCAGTTGCCCGCCAAGCTCAATGCCTTCCACGGGAATCCCCGTCAGTTCCTCAAGACGTCGTGTGGTGCGCTCAATAAACCCGCCGAGCATATCCCACAGATAAGGCAGCCGCTGCTGCAGCGCCTGCACCTGAGCCGAAAATTGCGGCATCACCCAGGACAGCACCGCCGCCACCACCGCTGCGAGCAAGGCCAGCACGCTGAGTGAGGCCGCCGAGGCCGACATCCCCAGCGCCATCAGCCGGCTGCTCAACGGCTCCAGCACCGCATAAAAAACAAAGGCCAGCAGAATGGGAATCAGCAGGGGCGACAGCAGGAAGGCCGCCAGCGCCGCCAGCCCAAACAGCGCCGCCGCCAGCAGCGCCACCCGAAGGCCGGGAGACAGAGTCATCTCAGGGCGCATGAATCCCCTGCCCGCTCAATTGCTTATTGGCCCGCCGCAGACGCTCGGCCAGCACATGCGCCAGATTGCGCATGAAGCACTCCCCGGCACGCGGCGAACGCTGCACCCATTCGTCCAGGTTGGAGCGCATCAAAAACATCAGCTCGGTCGGGGTCGTGGCCACGGCATCCGCCGTACGCGATTCCTCACTGACCAGCGCCACTTCACCGAAAAAATCACCCGGGCCCAGTTCCGCCAGCACCGTAGCGCCGGCCCGTATCTCCACGCTGCCGCTTCTGAGCATCACCGCCCCGGCACCCACATCCCCCTGGCGGAAAATATATTCGCCGGTGTCATAGTGACGATGATGCATATCCGCCACCAGTTGCCTTGCCTTGCGCCCGGATATACCGGCCAGTAGCGGTGTTGCGCGCCACAGCTGCACACTTTCGGTGAGGCGGTCCGCCGTGGGGCGAAACAGGTTCTGCCAGAGAGGATGACGACTCATAAGCCACTCTTGTAATTTGGTTGCCACAGTTTAGTTGCTAATCCCGGCTACGGGAAAGCAGCAGTGCTTGCCGGCGCTTCGTCCGGCGTGATTATGGGCCGGGTTACAGCATGAACGCCAGCAGGGTTGCCGTACCCAGAAAAGCGAAAAACCCGGCCACGTCGGTAATGGTTGTCAGAATAATCGAGGACGCGGTG